>JAIMBL010000003.1 GCA_023511615.1 Leptolyngbyaceae cyanobacterium HOT.MB2.61 | reverse complement strand
CAGATCAAAAAGACGATTCAGCTGCTCACCAGGACGCTGCTTAATTCTTCTTCATACACCAGATTTGACAATAACTCCATAGGATCAATGCAGGTCACTTTTCGATTAATACCATGCAATATCGGCAACTGGGTGATAGCAGCCTTCAAATCTCTGAAATTGGTCTGGGTACGATGACCTTTGGGCAGCAGAATACGTTAGAGGAGGCCCACCAGCAGCTAGACTATGCGCTTTATCACGGGGTCAACTTGATTGATACCGCAGAGATGTATCCCGTGCCTACTCGTGCAGAGACGCAAGGATTGACTGAGGAAATTGTTGGCAAGTGGCTGGTACGACGACAGCGCGATCGCCTCATTCTGGCGACCAAAATTGCTGGTCCCTCTCGTCGGATGGATTGGATTCGTAATGGTCCCCAGGCGATTGACCGCCCCAACATCGAACAAGCTGTTAATGAAAGCCTCAAACGCCTGCAAACCGACTATATTGACCTCTATCAAATCCACTGGCCTGATCGCTACGTCCCACTATTCGGACAAACAGTGTTCGATCCAAACCAGGTGCGAGAAACAATCCCAATTGCCGAACAGCTCACCGTCTTCGCTGATCTGATTCAAGCAGGCAAAATTCGCTATCTGGGGTTGAGTAACGAAACCCCCTGGGGGGTGATGCAATTTTGCCAGATTGCTCGCCAGCTAGGACTGCCCAAAGTGGTCTCTATCCAGAATGCTTATAACCTGATTAACCGCGTATTTGAAACAGTTCTGGCGGAAGTTTGCTATTACGAAAAGCTGGGCGTGCTGGCCTACAGTCCCCTGGGGTTTGGTTTGCTAAGCGGCAAATATCTTCAGGACAAATCTCAACCCGGACGGATGACCCTGTTTCCCGGTTTTGGGCAGCGCTACCAGAAGCCAAACGTTGAATCGGCTGTAGCAGAGTATGGGGCGATCGCGCGTAAACACAACCTCAGCCCCGTCGCTTTAGCCCTGGCTTTTGTCCGCCAAAGCTGGTTCGTTACCAGCCTCCTCATTGGCGCAACCACCCTCGACCAGCTAAAAGAAAACCTTGCCAGCCTCGAGGTCAACCTCAGCCCCGAAATTTTAGCGGAAATCGATGCTGTTCATAGCCGCTATCCCAGTCCGGCACCGTGAGTGGATGGATTTTGAGTTTGGATAAAGGCAACAGGCAAGGGGCAACAGGCGACAGGTCTGTATCCCCTCCTCTCCTGTTGCCTGTCATCTGTTGCCTTTTCCCAAAAATCACCCGATCGGATTACGGAGTGATCGCATCGAAAGTGGTAGCTAGAAGAGTCAGCCAATCCAGAGGTTCGCCTCTGAAATGGCCCAAGCCCCCTGGCCGTTCTATTCGCTTTCAAGAGTTCAATTATGAAAATCAAGCTCCCTCTTCTATCTGCTCTGGCTGCTACTGCTCTTTCAATGGGCATTGCCCTACCATCTCTTGCTGAACCTGGCATATTGTCTGGTATGCAGCCTGGTAGCCGGGTCAATGTCCGTTCACAGCCAACAACTCAATCCTACTCTTCCCACTATGGTCTAGTGGGTGATCGCATCGAAATTATCAAGGATGCACGGGGTCATGACGGATACATCTGGTACTACGTCCGGTTCCCGTCAGGTGCTGAGGGCTGGGTTCGTGGAGATTTCGTCACAGTTCCTGTCAGCTATCCCGGTTATCCTGGATACCCCGGTTATCCTGGCTCGCCTGACTATCCTGAAAATCCTGGCTACGGCAGAGAGAGAACGGTCGCCGTTTTCCAAACCAATACCTACTCTGTCAAGGTTTTCAGGCACAGAGGCCAATTGTACATGAACGTTTACAACAGGCGCACTGATTCCCAAGAACTGAATTGGGCACGGGCTGAAGCGGTAACCTCCGCCAGGGGAACCAGCTACTACAGCGGTAACCGTCGTTATGACTACAACGTCTTCCGTGGCTCCAACGGTCGCTATACGATTGAAGTGCGTTACCAGGGTCGTTTAGTGGCGCGGGAACGGGGCTATCAGGTTTGGTAAAGAGGTGAGAGGTGAGGGGTAAGGCAACAAACTATAGGTCTGTATCCCCCCTCCCCTGTCGTCTGTCGCCGGTTGCTTCCCCATCTGCTCTCCCTTACCCATTAGCCTGGGTTCCCTTCGCTTTTGCTTCCAGATTTTCCAGGCGACTTTTGAGTTCCTGGTTTTCTTTCTTCAACTGGTCGAGTTCTTCGCGGAGTTGCTTGACAGCCTTATCGGTGCCCACATTCCTCTGGACGCGCTGAACCGCTTCTTCGGCGATGCGACGAACTCGACCATCCGGGGTCTGGTCTGCCAGGGATTGCAGAATGCCGATCGCTTTTGGCGTTTCCATTTGACCCAGAGCATTGACGACCGAAACCTGGGTTAAAAAGAAGGATTCTCTGGAGAGTTCTGTCAGCCGATCAAGAATGCGCTCCAGGTTAACGGGGGTCTGCCCGGTGGAGACGGTACCCAGCGCTCGAATGGCTGCCAGTCGGAGTGGCTGAGGAATGCCAGGTTCGGTGTATTCCAGGATCAGGTTGAGGGCATTTTCAGAGGTTTTCATCTGGCTGAGGGCAGCGATCGCCCCGGCCCGCACCACCTCGTTCCACCCCTGGCGCTCTTTCAGCACTGATTTCAACAGTTTCAGCGTTTTTTCTTCCTTTTCTTCTACCAGGTTGGAGGCAGCCAGGCTACCCAATGCCCGAATCGCTGCGGCTTCGACGTAGTAACTGACGTCGCCTTTCTCAGCGATCGGTTTGAGCGCTTTGTAACTATCATTTGTCTTGACCCCGGCTAGCGCTTCAACAGTTGCCCGCCGGACTCTGGCATCCCTGTCTTCCAGTCCCGCCAGAGAACCTTCAAAGGCCTGATCCAGTTTGATCTTGGCCAGATTCTTGACAATTTCTACCCGTACACCCCAGAAGAGCTCCCGTCGCAATGCTTCTGATAGGGTTTTGACTGCTTCTAGCCCGCCTTTCCTGGCTAAGGCTTCGGCAGCAAAAATGCGAGACAGGGGATCGGGATCCTGCTGTAACTGGGCTTTCAGTTCGGGGACTGGATATTCCAGGGACACCGTTTTGAGGGTGTGATTTCCAGCATCGAAGCTGATGAAGTCGGGTTTCTTCTCCAGAGGAAAGTAGAAGGATTGCTCCCGTTCGTGGATGCAGACAGTGAAGGTTTTCAGGGAAGGAGGGTTTTCTTCCTCCTCTCCTTTCTCATCAACGTAGCCAAATGCAATTGGAATCTTGAGATCAAACAACTCGCTGCGGCTACCGTTTTTGTTTTCTTTTGCCTGGGTCTGGGTGACGGTTAGTTTGGCAAGCTGGCTGTCCCCATCCCAACTGTAGGTCACCTTGTAGTCGGGATGGCCGCCGCGAAAAACATACTGGTCAAACAGGAAAAGTAGATTGCGCCCGGTAGATTTTTCGATCGCCCGCAACAGATCAACCGTCTCAACGGTTCTGTGGGCATTGTCATTAACAAAGTTGGCAATCGCCTTCAGAAATAATTCATCGCCCAGTTCAGCCCGGATCATGTGGTAGACGCAGGCTCCTTTTTCGTAAAGGTGGCGATCATAAAGTTCAATGGCTTCCCGGTAAACGTGGGTGACGATGGGGCGGCGATAGCGGGAGGCGTCTTCGTCCAGGTAGTTGCGGGCTTCGTTGAGACGATAGTAAGCCGCGTCTTCTGCACCGTACTCGTACTCAGTCCACATCACCTCTGAGTAGGAGGCCATGCCTTCCTTCAACCAGGCGTGGGACCAGTGTTTAATCACGACCAGATCTCCAAACCACTGGTGAGCCAGTTCGTGGGCTACCAGGCTTTCCGTACTCCGGTTGTCGAGAGCAGCTCGTTCATCAATCAGGCAGCGATCGGTGAGCAGGGTGGTGGAAGTGTTTTCCATGCCGCCGAAGATGAAGTCATCCACACAAACCTGGGCGTATTTGGGATAGGGATAGGGGTAGCCAAACTTCTCGCTAAAGAACGCAATCATGCGCGGGGTTTTGCCCATACTGAGGCGGGCTTCCTTTTCCTTTCCTTTTTCAACATAGTAAATGACGGGTTTACCGTTCCACTCGTCTTGCAGTTCAGCAAAGTCGCCCACAGCCAGGGTCATGAGATAGGTGGGATGGACTTCTTTCTGAGACCAGTGGAAGATTTTGTCGTTGCCCTCTACCTCGGTTTGAATCAGCTCACCATTGGAGATCGCGATGAATTGTTTGGGTACCCATACCCGGATTTCGGAGGTTGCCAGCTGCCCTGGATAGTCGAAGCAGGGAAACCAGAAGCGAGAATCTTCATCTTCGCCTTGCGTCCAAACCTGGATGGGCTTGTGGGGGTAGTGTTTGTCGGGGGTGATGAAGTAGAGACCGCGCTGGGGTTTTTCTACCCGGTAGGCGATCGCCAGTTCGATCGGTTGACCTGCCTGGGTTGGTTGCTCCAGTTGCACATGCAGTTGCTCTCCATCGTAGTCAAACCCCTGAGTGGTTTGACCAACTTTGACGGATTGAATGTCCAGGCTGACCGCATCCAGGGTTAACCGATCAATATCATTTCGAATAGGGTTCAATCGAATTTTGCAAGTTCCCTGGTAGCTCTGGTTTGGAATATCTAATGTCAAATCTAGAAAGATGTGTTCAACTTGACCAGGGCGATCGGGATTGTAGTGAGGTTTAGCGCCTGGCAGTTCAAAGGATTTGCGACCGTTCTCATCATCAAAATACAACTTTGTCATGGAAGAATGACCCATAAAAAGAACCAGCAGTTTTGTTCCCGGAAGACAAAAGATACACCATCTCTCCAGATTAGCGCTTCAGCTGGTCGGCTTAGTGATTGCCTATGCCATTTAGCAGGGACGTTTCATGGAATGTCCCTACCCCATCCCCATAGGGCTATTCAGCCCCACCCGCATGCAAAGTCCACCCCGCCTGCGATAATAGCTTTGGTCATTTTTAATATCCTGTTTATTGGCTGCATTGACTTATGACTGTTTCGGCTAGCCCTGCTCCCAATCTTGCTTCCCAACTGGTAAATGGTATTTTGGCGATTAGGCCACTGGCAAATCTGGCAAAGAACCGGGCCCGCCAGATGATGATTAAACGGGCGGAGGCGATCGGAGTTGACTGGACAAAAGAGGTCGAGTCCCTCAAATCACGGGATTGGAGCACGGAACTGGCAGCCGTTCAAAATCTCAACCTGAAATATCCAGACTATTACGTAACTTCCTTCCACGCCTACAAAGAAGGGAATCTGGGTTGGGAGCCTGCTCTGGAAGTTGAGGTTGCAGCCCATGCCGTTCACGCTCGCATCTGGCAAGAGGCGGGAGTTCAGGGGGATGCCCGCCTGCGCCAGAGTTACCACGACATTCTCAAAGCAAAACTGCCAGAAGCACCAAAAGATATTGTCGATCTGGGTTGTAGCGTTGGCATGAGTACGTTTGCCATGCAGGCCACCTATCCCCATGCCAACATCACTGGGGTTGATTTGTCGCCTTACTTCCTGGCAGTAGCCCATTACCGCACGCAGAATCGGGAGCAGGGTAAAAGCTACGGTGTCCAGGAACGGTTTCTTCCCCTTCCTGCCACTTCTCTTCCCACTCCCCACTGGCTGCATGCTCCGGCTGAATCAACAGGACTTCCAGATGCCTCCTTTGACCTGGTTTCAGCGTTCCTAATCTTCCATGAATTACCCCAACGGGCAGCCGTTGCCATTCTCAAAGAGGCACGTCGCATTTTGCGCCCCGGTGGTCATTTTGCCCTGATGGACATGAACCCCAGGTCTGAGATATATGCCAGAATGCCACCCTACATTCTGACCCTGCTGAAAAGTACAGAACCCTATCTGGACGAGTACTTTGCATTGGATTTAGAGCAGGCATTGGTGGATGCTGGTTTTGAGCAACCGACCGTTATCAGCAATAGCCCCCGCCATCGGACGGTCGTTGCAGCTGTTAGGTGTTAGGTGTTAGGTGTTGGTTGTTAGAGAATTAAGGGGTCAGGGGTCAGGGGTCAGGCGGTAGGAGTGGATACGTGACCTGTCGCCTGTCGCCTGTTGCCTCTATAGCTATAGCCATCAGGCTTAGGACAGGATGCAGGGGTGGAACCCTTAGCTGGGGGCGAAGTCCCCACACATCCCTTAAACCCAGTCAGTGTCCTAAGCAACCTGGCGACAGCTATATCTTTTGCCTTCATCCAAACTCAAAACTTACAGCCAGTTTCAAATGCATAAACCACACTTCAGCCCCTGGCCCCTAGCCCCTTAAAGCCAGTTTCTAGCTGCTCAAAGTGTGGCTAACTCAACTGAAAACCCCTGTAGAACTTAAAACTCAAAACTCATCCCCCTTTTCTCTAGCAGATCAAGAATGACTGGAAGGAAAAGTGCGATCGCAATACCTCCAAAATCAACCGTTCTGCATACTCTCCCAGTTCTGTCATAAATAACCCTTCACTATAGCTTGTCCCCGAATAGAGCCAGGTTCCCCGCAGGGTGATCTCGACAAATTCGCCATCAACCGGGTAGGGAGAGGTCAGGTTTTCCTCAAATCGGGCGATAGTTGTCAGTCGATCCAGGAGTAGCAGATTTGCAGGGAGCAGAAAGGAAGCGGTTCCGGGTTCCGCCACCAGGCGATCGCCCAACCGCATTGCCAGTAAAAATCTTAGTGAAATCAATTCCTCCAGGGGGTGGTTCAAATATTCCAGATGAATTCCCGAATCAGTGTAGGTAAATTTCAGCATGGTCCTGGTAACTCCTGCTTTTTTCCAGGTAGGTGAGGCATTCGTTCAGACAGGCAAACCGCACCATCGTCACGACTACAACGGTGCCAGGTTATTTTCCGTGTATAGAAAACAGCGATTCTCCCACTTCCATCACAAATAAGCGGATTGGGGCAATTCAGAAGTGTTGTGGGCCAATCTATACAAGGGTTTGAACTGTGAGCAGTAGAGCTAAGCTTTGTTTATTTTCAGTTGAGTTTGCCAGCTTGGGGGGCTTGGGGGAGCTGTTAGTTATTAGAAGATGTGGAGGGGTGAGGGTGAGGTGAAAACTCAAACTTTTCCAGTCCCTGGCCCCCAGATCCCAGCCCTTACTCGCCCATCCACTCCATCACTGCATCACCCCTCCCTTTCTCACTCCTAACTTCTGCTTCTTCCAATACAGCTAAGTTCTATCAAGGTTTAATTGCAAAAAACGAAACAACAGGTTGCAGATTGCATTTTACATACTACACTTGTATTACAAGCCTGTCCACACTTTTTTGGAGGTCTACGATGCATACCCTTACCCGCACATCTACCACTGAAATGGAAGTTACCAGCATTCGCCTGGAACGGGAGCTGAAAGAGCGTCTTAAGGAGCTTTCTGGCAACCAGGGCTATCAGGCTCTGATTCGAGATATTCTCTGGAACTACGTGCAACAGAAATCGGGAAACTTTTTGCCGCAGGTTTCAAGGGCCGAAATACGGGCCACGATCGCCGCCACTGCCGAGCAGGAAGAACGCTGTGCCCTCACAGGCAAGCCCATCCGTCCGGGCGAACCCATGTTGTTAGGGCTTACCACTAATGGAGTCCTGGTTCCCCTCATCCTCACCAGTTTGAAATAGGAAGCCTGCCCCATGAGAACTGATACTGTTTGGCAGGACAAAACCCTGGTAGAAAGTTTTTTGGGAGTCCGAGGTGCCATTCCCTACGCTGTAGACCAGATCAACACCGCGCTGCAAGTCGTTGATCGAGCAGGAATCCTAGTCAAGCGAGTGGCAGATTTAGGCTGTGGAGATGGGGCGATCGCTCATGCCATCCTTACTCGTTACCCGCTGACTCAGGTGACTGCCCTCGACTTCTCTGAACCCATGCTTGAGCAGGCCAAAAAACGCCTGCAACCCTACGGCGATCGCGTCATCTGTGCCCAGGCAGACCTGTATACTCCCGACTGGCAGGCAGGATTGCAATCGTTTGATGTGATTATTTCTGGTTATTGCATTCACCACTTGCCGGATGATCGCAAACAGGCGCTTTACCGTGAGATCTATCACCTGCTGAATCCGGGAGGATGCTTTCTAAACATTGAGCATGTTGCATCTTCTACCCCCTGGGTCGAAAACCTGTTCAATGAGTCCCTGGTGGATGCTTTATACGACTGGCACCAATCTCAAGGCGGCACGGACTCTCGGGATGTGGTTGCACAACGCTTTGTCTACCGGGCGGATAAAAAAGCAAATATTCTGACTCCGGTTGAGACTCAATGCGAATGGCTACGAGCGATCGGCTTCCAGCAGGTAGACTGCTTCTTCAAATGGTATGAGTTGGCCGTGTTTGGAGGGGTGAAGGAAGCATGACAAGTTTTGAGTTATGGGTTTCTGGGTTTTAAGCTTCCCTAACTCATAACTCAAAATTCATAACTCAAAACTTTCCCTTTCCCTTTGCTATCATAGGTACGCAAGATAAGCGGATGTGGCGGAATTGGCAGACGCGCTAGATTCAGGTTCTAGTGCCGCAAGGCGTGAAGGTTCAAGTCCTTTCATCCGCATACAATAAAGGTACGATACCCAAAATGGTATAAGTTAAGAGCTAAAAAAGGCCCCTCCATTGGAGAGGCAACTTGTGTGTGCTTACCCTTGGTAATAGGCTGAACAGCAGAAAGGGAGAAGAAAGTTCGGTTGGATTTCAATTCCTGTTTCTGCCACATTCAAAACAATAATGACCAATCGGGAAGAAATCGGGAAAATAGAGTAGAGGTAAGGAAGAGACATTGTCACTCCAGCCTGATCCTACCCCTGAGCAAATAATCAGGCATTTGCAGCGGGCCAATCAAATGGCTATTCGCGCCCGCCAGTTTGGGCACCATCCGTTTGGTGCCATTCTTGTTGTGGATGTTCATCGGAATTTTTGGCGATCGCAAAAGTAGCGACGGCAATTCATATTGCCCTATTTCAGAGTGTCCTCTAACGTCTCTTTCAAAACAGTGCGTGCCGCCAGATGGTTGCGAGTTGAAATCAAAATTTCAGCTTCTCGCTCTAGCCGAGCAGCGGTATCTTGCATTTCTAAAAGGGATTGCTGTTCTTCCGGCACTCCGTAAAGATTACTGGCAATCCAGTAGGAAAGCTCAACCGGCAAATCTGGCATAGTTTCGGGAAGAACGATTTCCTGCTCAGTCAGCTTAGAGGAGAGCCGAACCACGTCTCGCAACAGTTGGGCAACGCTCTGAGCGAGGGGTCTTAAATCCTTTTCAGGTGGGTAGTCCTCTATCCACTCCACTAAACCAACCCGGTATGGCTTCTCACGGACATACTCCAACACCCGAAACCGTTGCTGACCAACCGTTAAAATCTTCATTCGATCATCCGGTAGCCTTTGAAACTGGATGATCTCAGCGCAACAGCCAACATTAGCTGGCTTTCCCTGATTTTGGTCCCACATCAAAACTCCAAATCGGCGATCGCTTTCCAGAATTGTGTTCATCATAATCCGGTAGCGAAACTCAAAGATATGGAGTGGAAGAGGTCTACCTGGAAATAGAACCAGTTCGGGTAAGGGAAAAAGAGGGAGTTCTCGAACAGCGATTGAAGACGAAGATGTCATTATAAGTTAGAGAAAAGACAGTGCTTCTTTCTCTACTGTATCCCATCCAACCTGAGGATCAGCGATGGCAAGGCAATTCTTGATAGCAGAAATATACAGAGAAGAAGACAGAAACTATAGTGAGGTAAGGAGTGAGAGTGAGAAAATGACAGATTAAGGAAGTTCTGAGTTTTGAGTTTCTACTTCCCCACTCCCCATTACCTCTCCTGACTCCTGGCTTCTGATCCTAAGAAAAAAGCTTCACCGCAATATCCACTCCAGCAGGCAAATCCAGCTTCATCAGGGCATCAATCGTCTTAGATGAGGTTTGGTAAATGTCAATAATGCGGTGGTGAGTGCGCGTTTCAAAGTGTTCACGAGAATCTTTATCAACATGGGGCGATCGCAACACACAATAGATCCGACGTCGGGTTGGTAGGGGAATGGGGCCGATCGCAGTGGCGTTTGTGCGATTGGCTGTGTCCACGATCTTTTCACAGGAAGCATCCAGAAGACGACGATCAAAAGATTTCAGACGGATGCGAATTTTGTTCTGCTGAATAGTTGCCATTTCTGTGGAATGTTGGATGGAATCTAAATTGTCAAGGTTCAGGTTGCTGGATAGCCATCAGCAGTCAGCTAGCTGACCACTGATAGCTACCAAAGGAATTACCAAGTTCTACTTCAGAATCTTGGAAACGACACCAGCACCAACGGTGCGACCACCTTCGCGGATAGCAAAGCGCATTCCCTGCTCAATGGCGATCGGGTTAATGAGTTCTACCGTCATCTTGATGCGGTCACCTGGCATCACCATTTCAGCTTCGCCACCTTCGTCAGTGGTGAAGTTGCTGATAGTTCCCGTGACGTCCGTAGTCCGCACATAGAACTGAGGACGATAGCCAGGGAAAAATGGAGTGTGACGTCCGCCTTCTTCTTTCTTCAGGATGTAGACCTCAGACTCAAACTGAGTATGGGGAGTGATGGAGCCAGGCTTAGCTAGTACCATCCCACGCTCAATATCCGTTTTCTGAATACCCCGAAGCAGCACGCCAGCATTATCACCAGCTATCCCTTCTTCCAGGCTCTTCTTGAACATTTCGATCCCGGTTACGGTTGTCTCACGGGTCGGCTTAATCCCAACGATTTCAATCTTGTCGTTCAGCTTAACCTTACCCCGCTCAATTCGTCCGGTAGCAACGGTTCCCCGGCCCGTAATCGAGAAGACATCCTCAACTGCCATCAGGAAGGGCTTATCCACATCCCGCTCTGGAGTTGGAATGTAATCATCCACTGCATCCATCAAATCGTAGATCTTGTCAACCCACTCATTCTCACCCCGCTGGGTTTTAGGGTTGGCAGTCATCGCTTCCAGTGCTTGCAGGGCAGAACCCGCAACGATAGGAATGTCATCACCAGGGAAATCATAGGAGCTCAGCAGTTCACGAACTTCCAGCTCAACCAGTTCCAGTAGTTCTTCATCATCGACCATGTCCTTCTTATTTAAGAAGACCACCAGCCTGGGAACACCTACCTGGCGAGCCAGGAGAATGTGCTCGCGGGTTTGAGGCATCGGACCATCAGCTGCAGATACTACCAGGATTGCACCATCCATCTGAGCTGCACCCGTGATCATGTTCTTCACGTAGTCAGCATGTCCAGGACAGTCCACGTGAGCATAGTGACGATTAGCCGTCTCATATTCAACGTGAGCGGTATTGATGGTAATACCCCGTGCTTTCTCTTCAGGAGCAGCATCAATTTCATCATACTTCTTAGCGGCAGCCTGACCCAAGGCTGCCAGAGTCATGGTAATTGCAGCCGTCAGAGTCGTCTTACCGTGATCAACGTGACCAATGGTACCGATATTAACGTGGGGTTTTGTCCTTTCAAACTTTGCACGTGCCATGAGTTATGTGTTCCTCTTCCTGTTTAAGCGTTCCCTTTATTTTTAGCGATAATCGCTTCAGCTTCGTTGCGGGGTACCTCATCGTAGTTGCTGAACTCCATCGTGAAGATCCCGCGACCCTGCGTTTTTGTTCGGATATCAGTAGCATATCCAAACATATTTGCCAATGGAACCTTTGCAGTTACCTTAGCAATTCCACCCTCATTGTCCTGTCCTTCAATTTGGCCACGACGGGAATTGAGGTCGCCAATCACGTTTCCAACAAAATCGTCAGGAACTTCAACCTCAACTTTCATCATAGGTTCTAGAAGAACAGGCGAAGCCTTCATCACAGCATCCTTAATTGCCATTGAGCCAGCAATCTTGAACGCCATTTCGGAAGAATCGACTTCATGGTATGAACCATCAACCAGGGTTGCTTTAAGGTCAATGACCGGGTAACCAGCCAGAACACCAGATTCACAGGCTTCTCGCATGCCTTGCTCGGCGGGTCCGATGTATTCCTTGGGAACAACTCCACCGACAATCTTGGAGACAAACTCAAAGCCGGTGCCGGGTTCTCCAGGTTCTACTTCAATAACAACGTGACCGTATTGACCTTTACCGCCACTTTGACGGACAAATTTGCCTTCAGCTCGCACTGGCTTGCGGATCGTTTCACGATAGGCCACTTGAGGAGCACCCACGTTCGCTTCAACCTTGAATTCCCGCTTCATCCGATCTACAAGGATATCCAGATGAAGTTCGCCCATGCCTGCAATTACCGTTTGGTTCGTCTCTGGATCGACATGGACTCTAAAGGTTGGATCTTCTTCCGAAAGAGACTGAAGCGCTTTGGAGAGCTTCTCCATGTCCTGCTTTGTCTTCGGTTCAACGGCAACGGAGATAACAGGTTCGGGGATAAAAAGAGATTCCAGAATCACAGGAGCATCTTCGTCGCAGATAGTGTCACCCGTGAAAGTGTCCTTCAGTCCCAAAACCGCACCCAGGTCGCCTGCCCGCAGTTCATCTACTTCGATGCGTTCGTCTGCCTTTAACACAATCAGGCGAGAAATCCGTTCCTTCTTGTTCTTAGTTGAATTGAGGACATAACTGCCCTTTTTCAAGACGCCGGAGTAGACCCGGATAAAGGTGAGACGACCGTAGGGGTCAGCCATAATCTTAAAGGCTAAGGCTGACATCGGCTGGTTATCATCAGCACTGCGCTCAACCGTCGATCCATCGGGTAAAGTCCCTTGAATCGCTGGGATATCAATGGGAGCAGGAAGATAGTCAATAACAGCATCCAGTAGCAGTTGAACTCCCTTATTTTTGAAGGCTGAACCGCATAGCATGGGAACAATCGTTCCAGAGATGGTTCCCTTACGTAGAGCCGTTTTGATTTCCTCTTCAGTGAGTTCTTCCCCTTCCAGATATTTCTCCGTCAGGGCGTCGTCAGTTTCTGCGACCGACTCAATCAGCTTGAGTCGGTATTCTTCGGCCAGATCCTTAACGTCATCTGGGATTTCCGTTTCCTGAATGTCAGTGCCGAGATCGTTGGTATAGATATAGGCACGCATTCTGACGAGATCGACGATGCCTTTCAGGTTGTCTTCAGCTCCAATGGGAATCTGAATCGGAACCGCGTTAGCGCGGAGGCGATCGCGAATCTGGTTGTAGACCTTATAGAAATTTGCACCCGTCCGATCCATCTTGTTCACAAACACAATTCGGGGGACGTTGTAGCGATCAGCCTGCCGCCAGACCGTTTCAGATTGGGGTTGAACTCCCCCAACGGAGCAGAACACAGCAATCACCCCATCCAGGACACGCATGGAGCGTTCAACTTCGATCGTGAAGTCTACGTGCCCCGGCGTATCAATAATATTGATCCGGTGCTCAGGGGCTCCTGGCAAGGGCTGGTTTGGGTTCTCAGGATCGCGATGGGTCCACTGAGTGCTAATTGCAGCAGCCGTAATCGTGATGCCACGCTCCCGCTCCTGTTCCATCCAGTCGGTAACGGCGGTTCCTTCATGAACCTCGCCCATTTTGTGAACCACACCAGAATAGAACAGAATTCGTTCAGTTGTTGTTGTTTTACCCGCATCAATGTGGGCTGCAATCCCAATATTTCGGACTCGTTCAAGCGGGACAGTACGTGGCACAGCTACCTCCTTAAGTCTCTGCCGCAAAGGAAAATGAAATTGACTGCTCTGTTAAGATTTTATACTTTTTGTGAGTGAGTTGGTGCTTTACTGAGCCTCTGTTGCGAGACTAGTAGCGATAGTGAGCAAATGCCTTGTTTGCTTCAGCCATGCGATGGGTCTCTTCTCGCTTACGAATTGCGCTACCCGTTTCGTTGGCAGCGTCCATCAGCTCGTTGGCCAGTTTGATCGCCATACTTTTACCAGAACGTTGCCGGGAGAACTGGATCAACCAGCGCAATGCCAGAGCGGTTCCTCGATCAGAGCGAACTTCCATAGGAACCTGGTAGGTGGCACCTCCCACCCGACGCGCTTTGACCTCTACCAGAGGAGTGGCGTTCTTCACAGCTCGCTCAAAAACCTCAATTGGGTCAGCCCCTGTCCGCTGAGCGATCGTGTCAAAAGCGTCATAAACAATGTGAGTGGCAAGGGATTTCTTACCATTTTTCATAATTCGCCGAATCATCATGCTGACGAGACGGGAATTGTAAACGGAATCAGGGGGAACAGGACGCTTCTGAGCGGTAGTACGGCGAGACATATTAGACCTTAATGTACAGTAATCTACAGTAAACAGACAACATTAAGACGGCTGGAAAGCCGACCGAAGAAGCATGGACTCTTAAAACGCTGGAGAGGTTTAAAGCTAGACTCCTCAAACCGAACTTACAAGCAAACAGTGGAATGGGCGTGAGCCCACAAAAGACCCTTAGACAGGATAGCAAAACTAAGGGCAAATCTGTTAGGCAAGAGCAGTAATTCCTATGCTTTCGGGCGTTTAGCGCCGTACTTAGAACGTCCCTGCTTGCGGTCCTTTACTCCAGCAGTATCAAGCGTTCCACGAATAATGTGATAACGAACTCCGGGCAAATCCTTTACCCGTCCACCCCGAATCATGACAACGGAGTGCTCTTGTAGATTGTGACCAATACCCGGAATGTAAGCCGTAACCTCGTAGCCTGATGTCAAACGAACCCTGGCGACCTTGCGCAGGGCTGAGTTTGGCTTCTTAGGAGTTGTAGTGTAAACCCGCGTACAGACGCCACGCCGCTGGGGGCAACTCTTAAGGGCTGGAGATTTGGTTTTCTTCTGGGTCTTTTCGCGTTCGCTGCGGATGAGTTGCTGAATCGTGGGCATGTTACAGGATGGTGCGGTATGTTTACACTAATTTTTCCAAATCGCCATTATATCGATTTTTATCTGTTTCTGTCAAGCAATTGGGAAAAATTGAAATAGTCGGCCAGATTTATCCTCTGTTGAGGATGTGCTGAATGTAAGAGGCCTGGTAGAACCTGATCTTACCTGCGGGTATGTTTTTCCAAAATCTTCTCTAGAGGAGGGGGTTAATCAGCGATCGCAAAAGAAATGCCGCAGCTACAGCTTTGCTCGGCATTTGGATTACGGAAACGGAATCCTCCACCCATCAGGTCTTCGGAGTAATCCAGAGACAGGCCATCCAGGTAGGGAAGATTCTCAGAATCGACAACAATCTGAACACCCTCACAATCATAAATCTGATCGTTCGGCTGCACCTCTTCATCAAATCTCATCACATAAGATAGTCCCAGGCAACCCCTGGACTGAATTCCAAGACGAAGAAAAAGATCGGCTCTGTTCCGCCTCGCCCGCAAACGCAAAATTTCGTTCGCTGCGGTACTGCTGAGATGAATCATTTCGAAGTGTCAATCATTCAGCTTCCATCCTACCGCAGGGAAGGAGTAGAGGGTTAAGGGAGCCGGGAAGGAGGAAACGAACAACCAACCACTAACAACTAATCCTCACTCCTCTCCCCGATCACTCCATCACTCCCTACTGGGCACGGGCGTAATCATCTTGATAGCGAACGATGTCATCCTCTCCCAGGTATTCTCCATTTTGAACTTCAATCAAAACCAGGGGAATGACTCCTGGGTTTTCCAGCCGATGGGTCGTGCATTGGGGGACGTAGGTGGACTGATTGCTGGTGAGGATGTGTTCATTGTTACCACAGGTCACTTTTGCGGTGCCCGAAACCACGATCCAGTGCTCACTCCGGTGGTGATGCATCTGCAAGCTAAGGCGATGACCTGGCTTCACCTCAATTCTTTTAATTTTGTAGCCTCGGCCTTCTTCTAAAACCGTGAAGGAACCCCAGGGACGCAGCTCAGTTGCAGCGATGGGCTGCTGTTTAGCAGAAGCTGATAGAGCAAGGGCGGGAGTTTGGGTGGTTTCTTGAGGTTGAGCCAAGGGTCTATCTCCTTACTAAGCGAGCGTCAATGAGCAAGTCTGTTCCAAGAGCGAATTTATTCCAACCTCTTGTTCAAAGAGATCTATAAAAAGGGATCGCCGAAGCCAAGATAGCAAATATGTAACCGCATATTCAGGCTTAAGCATCCCTCTAGAACCAGATCTACACCAACACTTTACAAACGGTGAGTCTCGTTTAAGGGAGTTTCATTTCAGTAAGGATTAGATGGTAAGGGAGGGGGGGCAGGCTGCACAAAGATGCCGATGCCGTTGTGGACGCGAGCAACGGTTCGAGGGGGGCGATTGAGGATTTGTCCGCCCAAATAGAGGGTTGTGGAGCTACCACCATCTAAATTGAGGGCGTTGATGGCTCCAAGCTGCTGCATGATTTGGGCAATATCCGTTAAGGTTGCTCCGACTCCTCGGATGTCAGTGTGGACAGTAGCAATGATGAGGTGGCCCTCTGCAGTTTGCCCGATCGCGCTTCGGCTGGCCTTTTCAATCGCAAAAGCCCGACTGAATTTTTCCGCCTGGGGGTCTAGAACAATCTGGCGGTTTTGTAATAGGAGCGGCCCGGCAGCCACAATTTGGGGATAGGAGATGAAATCAGGGGGGGTAGTGACACTTTCGAGCCTCAGGGAAGACCCAACCGGGAGACTGGTGGCTGCTGTGCGGTTAGAGCGCAGTACCAGGAGGTAGCCATTGGCTGGAATTGGAACGGCCTGGCTACCTGCGGTAGGAACTGATTGTTGGCTGAGAATCCGATTGTTTTGGATGAGGACGAGAATTTCATTATCTGAGAGGGGGGTGTAGGTCGGTCCCCAATCCGGGGTATAGCGGGCAATACCCGCTTGAATATAGCCGCTGTTGAGGTGAGTGAGAGGGAGGCGTTGTCCGGTTTGGGTAATCAAGGTTTCCTGCAAACTGAGGCGGTCTATTTTGAATGATCCTGAAGGATTCCAGGCGATCGCTCCCCGATTGAGAATGGGGCCGGAGAGCCAGCGTCCATCCAGGCGAACAGCTCCCAGGGGAAGTTGATTATTACGGTTGAAGAAGCCAGCGTTGACGGCGGCTGCGGCTTGGGCCAGCCGGGCAGTCTGCGGCAGGGGGGCAATGCCCGTCATCGTACTGGGATTAGGCAGGATTGGTTTGAGTCCAATCCCTGAGTGGCGGGGATTCACCGCCAGCCACACGACTGGAAAGCGAGTGCCACCCAGTTCCAGAGTTTGGGAGCGCCAGCGCAGACCGGGTGCCCAGACAATATTTCGCTCTACCAGTGAATCAGAACGGACATCTACGATTAAGCGGTTGGGATTGGGCAAACTCCAGACGCGGGGGCGAAGGCTAAGGGGAATGCGGAGTCGAAGTTGGGTTTGATTGGGACTCGGTTGGGATAGAAGAAAGGCAAGCTGGCTCCCTGGACTGGGAGTGTTGGGAGCAGTGGTGGGATTGGTTTGGGGACTGAGCAGGGATGGATCCAGTTGGGCATTGAGGGTGAGTGCAAATTCCTGGCTTTGCCGATCAACCTGCCAGGTTGCGGGCTGGTCGAGCTCAATCACGATGCGATCGCCCCAGGGCTGCTTGCCCAATCGCACCGACTGCACCCTGGCCGGGACTGAGGTGATTTGCAGGGTCGTGCCGTTAGTCTGCATCTGCCAACCCATCCGGCGGGCAAAGTCGGTAATATCCAGATAGCGAAGGGTTCCCGTCAGGTGGGTTGGCAGCAGAAGCGGGTTAGTTCTGGGATCGGAGAACCATTGCACAGGTTGACGGCTGGCATCCTCAGTATTCAAAAGCTCTATCCCCATCGCTTGCATCAACCCGGCATCACTGATGCCCGTGCGAGTGGAACCGGCTACCCGCCACTGACTCCAGGCGACTGGCAGGGTACGGCCATTGAGGAGAATTTGGGTTCCCTGGGATAGGGCAGGTTGCGTTGCCTGACTCAGAAGGAGTGGTTGGGAAAGGGCGATCGCAGACTTCATCGTGCCTTCTTCAGGTGCAGCCCAATGAATTGTAACGGCTGCTAACGGAACACTAACGATTGGTCTGACAAGTTCTTTCCAGGGGCACCGAAAACCTTTCAACCATCCCCACATGCTGGCTCCAATCACAACCATTGCTTATTGTCACTCAAAATTTGTTTACAGGATTGGGCTCTCCTGGGAGTTTGGTGATAAGTGACGCTTATTACCAAAACAAAATCAACATTTCAGGGGTTCTGTTTTAGATGAAAGACTAGCATAAGCTACTCTTTCACCAGCAAGCCGGAAGAACCGAGGATGTTGTCAGAGCGATCTGACCTTCCATAATTTGCCAGAAATTGGCCTGGAAGGTTGATCGGAAATCAGTAAAGCTAGGACAGCAAAGCGAAAGTTTTGTTGGGGATGCAGGGGGTCCACCCCTGCTTGGGGGTAAAGTCTCCAAACTCCCATGGTGCAAAATTTAGATTTTGCAACGCTAGGATAGAGGAGGTACTCAATGGGCATCAGGTAAGCGAGAGTAAGCTATCCTTTCTGCGATCAATGGTCACCCACGAAAACCGCATTAGAGATAGATAGAGATAGAACTCAAGAAGCGGGGATTGTCAGGGTAAGGCTTTTTTAATAAGATTTGATTCACCCGTTGCAGTGCTTCGGTAGTCGATTGGTAATGGCAGATCCAATTGCTACAGCTGTATCAAGTTAGACAGGTTTTTTACCAGGATTGTCTGCTTTCCAGAAATTTATCCCACTTTTTCAGCCTCTAATGTGGCTGAATAACGATCTGGACGCGAATTAGGAATGTTCAATTAAGGCCTGACTTTAAGTAAATGAATCAACAAGGTTCTCTCATGGGTAGGACAACTGTGAATCAAGATGGACATCAGAATCCAGGATCGGATGCGGGGTACGGGGGGCAGCGCTGGCTGGTGGAAGAACGAGATGCCTGCGGTGTTGGCTTTATTGCCGATCAGAAGGGTCGGGCGAGCCATACATTGGTAGAGCAGGCGTTATCTGCCCTGTCCTGCATGGAACACCGGGGGGGATGTAGTGCCGACTACGACTCCGGTGATGGTGCTGGTTTGATGACGGCTATTCCGTGGGAGTTATTTAAATCCTGGCTGGCGGACAGAGGAGTTGATGCCCTACCCGGCGATCGCATTGGGGTTGGGATGATTTTTCTGCCCAGTCAGCCAGAAGCGGCTGCCATCGCCCGTCGGATTATTGAGCAAGCGGTTCAGGAAGAAGGAATGACTGTTCTGGGCTGGCGGAAAGTGCCTGTTAGACCAGAAATGCTGGGTATTCAGGCACGGGAAAACCAGCCTCAAATTGAGCAAATTTTGGTTGAATCCAAACATGCGGCTGGTGACGAGCTAGAACGCTTACTGTATCTGGTGCGTAAGCGAGTTCTGCGGACAGCTGCTAGCGAGGTTCGTGGTTCTGCCCTGGAAGATGCCTTCCGGGATTTCTACATGTGTTCCTTCTCCTGCCGCACAATTGTCTACAAAGGCATGGTGCGATCGGCAGTCCTGGGTGAGTTCTACTTAGATTTGAAACAGCCGGAGTATACCAGTGCGTTTGCAGTTTACCATCGCCGCTTCAGCACAAATACAATGCCAAGATGGCCTCTGGCACAACCTATGCGCCTCCTAGGGCACAACGGCGAAATTAATACTCTGCTGGGCAACATTAACTGGATGGTGGCCCGCGAGGCCGAACTGGCCCATCCCTGCTGGGGCGATCGCCTGCAGGATCTCAAACCTACCGTCAACGCCGAAAACAGTGACTCTGCCAATCTGGACAACGTAATGGAGTTGCTGGTGCGCTCTGGCCGCAGCCCCCAGGAAGCGCTGATGATCATGGTGCCAGAAGCCTACCAGAACCAGCCCGATCTGCTCAGTCATCCCGAAATTATCGATTTCTACGAATACTACAGTGGTATCCAGGAACCCTGGGATGGTCCAGCTCTGCTCGTTTTTAGCGATGGCAAAACGATTGGCGCGACTCTAGACCGCAATGGGCTGCGTCCTGCTCGCTACAGCATTACCCGCGGTGGTTATGTGGTGGTGGCTTCGGAAGCTGGGGTAGTGGATTTACCGGAAGCCGAAATTGTAGAAAAGGGGCGGTTGGGTCCCGGTCAGATGATCATCGTCAACCTGGAGAAGCACGAGATCCTCAAAAACTGGGAGATTAAGCAACGAGTTGCCAGCGCCCAACCCTACGGCGAGTGGTTGCGGCAAAATCGGGTGACGATCGCCCCCCAACCCTTCGCGGATGAGGCTCCCCGGATGGATGCCCAGGAGGTGTTGCGGTACCAGACTGCCTTCGGCTACACCGCCGAAGACGTGGAAATGATCATCGAGGAAATGGCAGCTCAGGGCAAGGAGCCAACCTTCTGTATGGGGGATGACATTCCTCTAGCGGTGCTATCTGAAAAACCTCACCTGTTGTACGACTACTTCAAGCAGCGGTTTGCTCAGGTGACGAACCCTGCCATTGATCCCCTGCGGGAAAAGCTAGTGATGTCCCTGACGATGCAATTGGGCGATCGCGGCAACCTGCTGGAGGAAAAGCCTGAATTCGCTCGCCTGCTGAAACTGGAATCCCCGGTATTGGGTGACATTGAGTTAGAGCAAGTCCGTCAATCCGGGTTTGAAACAGCGGAGCTGTCTACCCTGTTTGAGGTGGCAACAGGCCCCGAAGGGTTACAACGAGCTGTGACCCATCTGTGCCAGCAGGCTGCCGCAGCAGTGCAAGCGGGCTGTAAGATTCTGATCCTGAGCGATCGCATCAACCACAAAGGCGAACCAGGTGGACTTCAGGCGGAGTACAGCTACATCCCGCCCCTGTTAGCTGTGGGAGCCGTACATCACCACCTGATTCGTCAGGGGTTGCGAATGAAAGCTTCCTTAATTGTGGATACGGCCCAATGCTGGAGCACCCATCACTTCGCCTGCCTGATTGGTTACGGAGCCAGTGCTGTGTGCCCTTACCTGGCTCTGGAAACGGTGCGCCAGTGGTGGGCCGACTCCAAAACACAGAACATGATGGCGCGGGGCAAGCTCAAGTCCCTTCCACTGGCAGCGGCTCAGGCCAACTACCGTAAGGCGATCGAAGATGGATTACTCAAGATCCTGTCCAAAATGGGGATCTCATTGCTGTCCAGCTATCACGGGGCTCAAATCTTTGAAGCGATTGGCATCGGTTCTGACCTGCTCCACTTGGGCTTTGCGGGCACCACCTCCCGTGTTGGCGGCATCAGCATTGCTGACCTGGCTCAGGAAGTGATGTCCTTCCACTGCCGTGCCTTCCCCGAACTGACGATTAAAAAGCTAGAAAACTTTGGGTATGTTAACTACCGTCCGGGTGGGGAATACCACATGAACAGCCCGGAAATGGCGAAATATCTCCATAAGGCAGTCGAGAACCAAAGCTATGACCACTACGCACTTTACATGAAGTATCTGGAGGAACGCCCTCTGACCGCCCTGCGTGACTTGCTGGACTTTAAGAGCGATCGCCCCTCCATTCCGATCGAAGAGGTGGAACCCGCCTCCGAGATTGTGAAGCGATTCTGCACTGGAGGAATGTCGTTGGGCGCCCTGTCGCGGGAGGCGCACGAAACCCTAGCGATCGCGATGAACCGCATCGGTGGCAAATCCAATTCAGGGGAAGGGGGGGAAGACCCAATCCGTTTCCGGGTTTTGGACGATGTGGATGAGAATGGCCTCTCCTCCGTGCTGCCTCACCTGAAGGGACTGCGGAATGGAGATACGGCCAGTTCAGCCATTAAGCAGGTGGCTTCGGGCCGGTTTGGGGTCACGCCCGAATACCTGATGAGTGCCAGGCAGGTAGAGATTAAGATTGCTCAGGGAGCCAAGCCAGGAGAGGGAGGGCAACTACCTGGCACCAAGGTCAGTCCTTACATTGCCATGTTGCGTCGCTCTAAGCCGGGTGTGACGTTAATTTCTCCACCTCCCCATCACGACATCTATTCCATTGAAGACCTGGCCCAACTGATCTTTGATTTGCACCAGATCAATCCGACTGCTCAGGTGTCTGTGAAACTGGTGGCTGAAATTGGGATTGGCACCATTGCGGCTGGAGTTGCCAAAGCCAATGCAGACATCATCCAGATTTCCGGGCACGATGGCGGTACGGGAGCCTCTCCCCTCAGTTCCATCAAGCATGCTGGAAGCCCGTGGGAACTCGGTCTGACGGAGGTTCATCGTGTCCTGCTGGAAAATCAACTGCGCGATCGCGTCATATTGCGGGTGGATGGCGGCATCAAAACTGGCTGGGATGTGGTGATGGCTGCTCTGATGGGTGGAGAAGAATTCGGGTTTGGCTCCATTGCCATGATTGCCGAAGGCTGCATTATGGCCCGCATTTGCCACACCAATAACTGTCCGGTAGGGGTTGCTAGCCAGAAAGAGGAACTCCGCAAGCGGTTTACGGGTATCCCCGAACATGTGGTCAACTTCTTCTTCTTTATTGCGGAAGAGGCGCGATCGCTGATGGCGCGGCTGGGCTATCGGTCATTGAATGAACTGGTGGGACGGGCCGATCTGTTGAAATTACGCGAAGGTGTGAAGCTAACCAAAACTCAGGCACTCAACCTGAATTGCCTGACCAACCTGCCCGACACCCGTGAAGATCGCGCCTGGCTCAATCACGAAGAGGTTCACAGTAACGGCCCGGTGCTGGATGACGAAATCCTCAGTGACCCGGACATCCAGGCCGCAATTCAAACCCAAACCAGCGTCAGCAAAACCTACACTATCGTCAACACCGACCGAACGGTGGGGGCTCGCCTGGCAGGGGCGATCGCGAAGAAATATGGCAACAGTGGCTTTAGCGGTCAGATCACCCTCCACTTTAAAGGGGCAGCCGGTCAGAGCTTTGGCGCGTTCAATATCCCTAACGTGACTTTGAAACTAGAGGGAGAGGCCAACGATTATGTGGGCAAGGGCATGCATGGAGGTGAAATCATCATTACCCCACCCCAGGAGGCCACCTACGATCCAGCCAGAAATGTGATCATTGGAAATACCTGCCTTTACGGGGCAACAGGCGGCTTTCTGTACGCCAATGGGCAGGCCGGAGAACGGTTTGCTGTCCGCAACTCCCAGGCTCAGGCTGTGGTAGAAGGAGCCGGAGATCATTGCTGCGAGTATATGACAGGTGGAGTCATCGTTGTCCTGGGCAACACCGGACGCAACGTGGGGGCTGGGATGACTGGTGGATTGGCTTATTTCCTGGACGAGGATGGCAGCTTTCCAGCCAAGGTCAATCCGGAGATTGTTAGAACCCAGCGGGTGATGACGCCTGCGGGTGAGCGGCAGTTGAAGGAGCTAATTAAGGCCCACGGCGATCGCACTGGCAGTTCCAAAGCCAAGGCGATCCTGGCGAACTGGTCAGAATACCTGCCCAGGTTTTGGCAGGTGGTGCCCCCGTCCGAGAAAGATTCCCCCGAAGCCAACCCGGATGCGGTGGAGGAGAAGGTATTGAGTCCGGTGCAGTAGAAGGAGTGAACCTCTGAATTAAAACCTCCGAGGTTTGGTCAAGGTTCTTAACGGACTTATACCAATTCTCAATTTTGGATTTGCGATTTTGGGTTGACAAGCACTGAACCCTAAAAGAGTTCCAGTCTGTTCATCTGTAGCCCTAATTTGAAGAATTGGTATTACCTATTTGCCAAAACCTGGGGGTTTAAGCATTGATACAAGCAAGGGCGTTGAATCATAAGAATATCTTTTTGGAAAGATAGCCTTGAGTAAATACTCAAGAGTTTGCTAACTTTTGCAAACGAATCTTCAGATATTTTTATCAAATTGTGTCGGATAGCGGCTGAAATGCCCATCTGGTGCCGCTTTTCTGATAAAAACATTCATGGGCTGGTAGCTGTCAGTTTCTAGATGTAGTGATTTGTCAAGGATGATTTGTCATTTGTGATTTTGCTTTACTCATTCGCAATTGAACTAATGATTGCAATCCATAAGTCTTAACCTGCGACAGCCCGATCGCCGATTCACAGAGAAGGAGCCATTGCCGCATGTTCACACACGTTAAGCCCACGGTCAGACATATCGCCCCAGATGACTTGCGCGGGCGCTCTCTGATCAAGGTGGTCTACGTTGTGCTGGAGCCTCAGTATCAAAGTTCCCTTTCAGCAGCGGTTCGCTCCATCAACCAGAACCACCCTCATCTGGCTGTTGAAATCAGTGGATACTTAATCGAGGAACTCCGCGATCACCAGAACTACGAAGACTTCAAACGGGATGTTTCTGAGGCAAACATCTTCATCGCATCACTCATTTTCCTGGAAGACCTGGCGGATAAGCTGGTGGCAGCGGTGGAGCCGTACCGCGATCGCCTGGATGTGGCCGTAGTTTTCCCCTCCATGCCCCAGGTCATGCGCCTGAACAAAATGGGTAGTTTCTCTTTAGCTCAAATCGGGCAATCCAAAAGCGTGATTTCCCAGTTCATGAAAAAGCGCAAGGAGAGCTCTGGGGCAGGCTTCCAGGATGCCATGCTGAAGTTGCTGCGGACGTTGCCCCAGGTGTTGAAGTACCTGCCGATGGACAAAGCGCAGGATGCTCGTAATTTCATGCTCAGTTTCCAGTACTGGCTGGGGGGAAACCAGGAAAACCTGGAGAACTTTTTGCTGATGCTGGCCGATAAGTACGTCGTAGGGGCGAATGGCAGCTCACCCCTGCAATATCGGGAACCCGTCACCTATCCCGATATGGGAATCTGGCATCCGCTGGCTCCCTGCATGTATGAAGACATTAAGGAATACCTGAACTGGTTCAACTCCCGGCGGGATATTTCTGCCGATATGAAAGATCCCCTGGCTCCTACGGTTGGTCTGGTCTTGCAGCGGACGCACCTGGTCACAGGGGACGATGCCCACTACGTGGCAATGGTGTCTGAACTGGAAGCTATGGGGGCACGGGTGATTCCTGTTTTTGCGGGTGGTTTAGACTTCTCTAAACCTGTAGACGCATTCTTCTACGACCCGCTTTCCAAAGCTGAGAAACCCATCGTCGATGTGGTTGTTTCCCTGACCGGGTTTGCCCTGGTAGGCGGTCCGGCCCGGCAGGATCACCCCAAGGCGATCGAAGCCCTCAAGCGGCTTAACCGCCCCTATATGGTGGCGTTACCCCTGGTATTCCAGACTACCGAAGAATGGCAAGATAGCGAACTGGGGCTCCATCCGATTCAGGTGGCGCTGCAAATTGCTTTGCCAGAACTGGATGGTGGGATTGAACCAATTATTTTGTCAGGTCGGGATGGGGCAACGGGGAAAGCAATCGCTCTGCAAGACCGGGTGGAAGCGATCGCCCAGCGGGCCCTGAAGTGGGCCAACCTGCGCCGCAAACCCAAGCTTTATAAACGCGTTGCGATTACTGTTTTTAGCTTTCCGCCGGACAAGGGAAATGTCGGAACTGCGGCCTACCTGGACGTGTTTGGTTCCATTTACAAAGTGATGGAAGCCCTGAAGTTGAACGGTTACGACGTCCAGGGTCTGCCAGAGTCTCCTGAACAGCTCATGCTGGAGGTGCTGCATGATGCACGGGCGCAGTACAACAGCCCCGAACTCAATATTGCCTACCGCATGTCAGTGCAGGAATACGAGCAACTGACCCCTTATTACGAGCGGTTGATTCCCTCCTGGGGAGAACCCCCCGGACACCTCAATACCGATGGGCAAAACTTGCTGGTCTACGGAAAATCCTTTGGCAATATCTTCATTGGGGTGCAGCCCACCTTTGGTTACGAAGGCGATCCGATGCGGTTGCTGTTCTCCCGCTCTGCCAGCCCCCATCACGGTTTTGCAGCGTACTACACCTACCTGGAGAAAATCTGGAAAGCCGATGCGGTGCTCCATTTTGGCACCCACGGTTCGCTGGAATTTATGCCCGGTAAGCAGATTGGCATGTCCGATGAGTGCTTCCCCGACAGTCTGATTGGCACCATCCCCAACCTCTACTATTACGCTGCCAATAATCCCAGTGAGGCGACGATCGCCAAGCGCCGCTCCTACGCCGAAACCATCAGCTACCTCACGCCGCCGGCTGAAAATGCTGGACTTTACAAGGGCTTGAAGGAACTGAGCGAACTGATTGCTTCTTACCAGACCCTGAAAGACACCGGACGGGGTGAGTCGATTACCAACACCATCATGGACAAGTGCCGGATGGTGAACCTGGATAAGGACATCGACCTGCCGGAGAAAGACGCAAAGGATATGACCCCGGAGGAGCGAGACACGATCGTTGGCAAAGTTTACATTAAGCTGATGGAGATTGAATCGCGTCTGTTGCCCTGTGGGTTGCATGTGATTGGAAAGCCACCCAGCGCCGAGGAGGCGATCGCCACCCTGGTTAACATCGCCGGACTGGATCGGGAGGAAGAAGGCATCCTCAGCCTGCAACGGATTATCGCCAACAGCATCGGGCGGAACATTGACGAGGTGTATGAAAGGAGCGATCGTGGCATCCTGGATGATGTTCAACTACTGAATGATATTAACCAGGCCGTTCGTGCTGCCGTTACTGCAATGGTTCAGAGTCAAGTAGACGAAGAGGGGCGTGTCTCTAAAATCTCCATGCTGACCAACCTCTTCAGCCTGGGTAGCAAGAAAGAACCCTGGGTCGAATCCCTGCACAATGCAGGCTACACCAACGTAGACACCGAAGCACTAAACCCCCTGTTTGAGTATCTGCAATTCTGCCTTAAGCAGGTTGTTGCCGATAACGAGTTGGGTGCTTTACTTCTGGCGTTGGATGGCCAGTACATCCTTCCTGGCCCCGGCGGTGATCCCATCCGCAATCCGGATGTGCTACCTACAGGTAAAAACATCCATGCCCTTGATCCCCAGGCAATTCCTACGGCAGCAGCAGTGAAGTCAGCCAAAGTAGTGGTCGATCGCCTCCTGGCTCGCCAGTGTGCTGAAAATGGCGGGAAATATCCCGAAACCATTGCTTCCGTTCTCTGGGGCACCGACAACATCAAAACCTACGGTGAATCCCTGGCTCAAATTCTCTGGATGGTGGGTGTTCGCCCCCTGCCCGACTCCCTGGGGCGCGTCAACAAATTAGAGTTGATTCCCCTGGAAGAACTGAGCCGCCCTCGGATTGATGTGGTCGTCAACTGTTCTGGCGTCTTCCGCGATCTGTTCATTAACCAGATGAGTTTGCTTGATCGCGCCATCAAAATGGCTGCTGAAGCGGATGAACCCCTGGAAATGAACTTCGTTCGCAAGCATGCCCTGCAACAGGCAAAAGACCTGGGTATTGAACTGCGTCAGGCTGCTACCCGCGTCTTTTCCAATGCCTCTGGTTCTTACTCCAGCAATATCAACCTGGCCGTGGAAAACGGCACCTGGGAGCAGGAGTCAGAACTTCAGGATATGTACCTGGCGCGGAAATCCTTTGCTTTCTCGTCCGATAATCCCGGTACGATGGAGCAGAGCCGTGAACTGTTTGAGTCCGCTCTGAAGACGGCGGAAGTTACCTTCCAGAATCTCGACTCCTCAGAGATTTCCCTCACCGACGTCTCCCACTACTACGACTCTGACCCAACCAAAATTGTGGCGCGCCTGCGAGATGACGGCAAAATGCCCAACTCCTATATGGCAGACACCACCACCGCTAACGCTCAAATTCGTACCCTGTCAGAAACTGTGCGTCTGGATGCTCGCACTAAGCTGCTAAACCCCAAGTGGTATGAGGGTATGTTGAGCCACGGCTACGAAGGCGTGCGCGAACTGTCAAAGCGGTTGGTGAACACGATGGGTTGGTCGGCAACTGCCGGAGCCGTTGATAACTGGGTCTATGAAGATACGAATACCACTTTTTTCAAAGATCCAGAGATGTGCAAGCGGTTGATTAATATGAACCCCAATTCCTTCCGCAAAATGGTGACGACCCTGCTGGAAGCAAACGGTCGCGGCTACTGGGAAACCAGCGAAGAAAACCTAGAACGTCTGCGCCAGCTCTACCAGGAAGTGGAAGACCGGATCGAGGGGATTGATTAGCTGCTTTGATCAAACAGGCAAAGGCTCTCCTGAGAGTCTGGTGAAATGAGAGAGGGAGTGGGGGCGAAGCCCCCAGCCGGGGGTTCCACCCCTGCGCCTGGTCCTAACCACGGGAGTCTGAATACTGACTCCGTGGCCCCATGACTTGCTGCAAAAGATAGCGGGTACCCTATTAAGGACCACTAAAGAACTATCCAAAGCTTTAAGCCCTATCTCGCTTCAGTTTCACCATGGATTATCAACGGTTTAGCGCCCATCTGCCTGGCCTCTACGAAAACTGGGGGCTGGAATCCATCACGCCCAGGAACGAGCAGTTTGCAGCCGTACTAGAACAAGTGAATGGCATGGCAACCCCTAGCCTGTTGCAGTTGCTCAACTTTGCAGTGGACTGCCTGGAGCCGGAAGAAGTGTACTGTGAAGTGGGCTGTTTTCAGGGCGCCAGTCTGATTGGTGCCTTGCTCAACCATCCAGAAAAGTTGGCCTATGCAGTTGATAATTTTTCTGAGTTTGACCCATTTGAAACTAACCTGGTGCAATTGAGTGACCATTTGACCCAGTTTGGGATTGATGAGCAGGTGCTGTTTTGCCTGCAAAGTTTTGAAGAGTTCTTTCGCGACTTGGCTACGGTGGAGGACCGAAAACCCATCGGGCTGTACTTCTACGACGCTGCCTCCGATTATCGATCGCAATTGCTGGGTTTGCTCCTCGTCAAACCCTTTCTATCTGAGCAAGCTTTGATTGTTTGTGCCAACCGCAACTCAGAAGCCACTCAACAGGCCATCTGGGATTTCATGAGTGCCCATCCCCAGTGCAAATTGCTGTTAGATTTACCGACGCAAAGCTTTGCTCACTCGACGTTCTGGAATGGGTTGCAGGTTTTGAGTTGGGACAATCATTGCCCAGAATCCTATCCCTCAGAAATCCTGAAACAGGCACGGCAGAAGTCCTTTCTGCAAGCGATGCAAGCGCTGGAAATACAGGAAAGGCAACAACTGATTCACCGTCTGAAAGTCGAAGCAGCGGTGGCGATCGCCCATTACAACTCCACCTACTTGCAAAAGTACGGGCAGTATCCAGAAATTGTGAACTGGGTCAAGAAACCATTGCTCCAGGCAAAGGCGAAATATCACGAAGTGCTGCGCTGGAATCCCTCAGATCTTGAGGCTTACTACAGCCTGGGAACCCTTTATGCTGAACAGGAGCAGTATGAAAAAGCCCTGGAAATGTTGTTTCAGGCGCTTAAGCTCAACGAATCGCAGGCCGTCATTTATGGTGAACTGGGGCGAGTTTATGAGAAGTTGCACAACTACGCCCAGGCCATCCAGCATTACCAGAAAGCGATTGAACTCGACCCTACCTTTATTCCAGCCTATGAGCATTTGGGTAAACTGCTCATTCAACTGGGAGAGGTTGCACAGGCAGAAGCGATCTACCAGCAGGCGGTCGCTGCAAACCCAGACAACATTAACAGTCAGCTTGGTTTAGGCAATTGTTTCATCAAGCAACAGCAGTTTGATCGGGCGATCGCTGCCTATCAAAAAGCCCTTTCTCTTCAGGCCACCCATCCCGATGCCCTCCAGGGGATGGGAACGGCATTGATGGCAAAAGGAGAATCCTGGCAGGCCAGCTTTTATTGTGCAGAAGCGGCCCTGTATCGGAAGAATTTTGCGGAAGCGATTCAGCAGTACAACTATTATCTGGAACAGCATCCCCACCCAGAAACCATTGCTGCCCAAACCTACCTCAATCTGGCAGAAGCCTGCCGGAGAGCAGGGCAGGACAGTGCAGCCGTCGAAATTTATCAGCGAGCAATCGAGCACCATCCCAACAACGAGTTGCTGCACATTGCTCGAATTATTAGTTTGCAGGATAGTGGCTACACCCAGGCCGCGATCACTGCTGCTCAGGAAGCCGCCCTCCAGTTTCCCACCGCTCCGGCCTGGCAATTTGAGCAGTGGCGCACCTTTCCCATTCTCTACACCTCATCTGCTGAAATTGATTACTATCGAGAACGGTTTACGCAGGGATTGGCTGAACTCGTCCAAAACACTCGCTTAGAAACTCCCACAGCGACCTGGCAGGCATTGATGGGAACCTGGTGGCGAACGAATTTTTATGTGCAATACCAGTGCCGCAACGATAAGTTACTCCAGATCCAGTATGGAGAGCATGTCCATCGAGTCATGGCGGCAAACTATCCCCACTGGGTACAACCACTCCCCATGCCTGATTTGGAAGGGAATGGCAAAATTCGCGTTGGTTATGTTTCCAGTTTCTTTCGTGAACACGTAGTTGCCAGAATGACCGCTGGCTGGCTGCGACACAGCGATCGCCAGCAGTTTGAAATTTACACCTACCATACTGGGGAAGTGGCGGACTCCGTTACTCGCCAGTTCAGCCTGGATAGCGATCGCTTCTACCACATTCCCAAAAACTTAGAGGCGGTATGCCAGCAAATTCGTGCCGATAACCTGCACATTCTGGTATATGCAGATGTGGGCATGGAGCCACTTACCACCCAGATGGCCGCCTTACGCTTAGCGCCTGTCCAGTGCAGCGGTTGGGGCCATCCCATCACAACAGGACTTCCAACCATAGATTACTACCTGTCCAGTGAGCAGATGGAACCCAACCATGCTCAGGAACACTACTGCGAAACTCTGATTCCATTGCCCAATACGGGGCTTTGCTATGCCCAACCCGATATTCCTCCCCTGCCCCACACCCGCGAGGATTTTGGGTTGCGAAACGATGCCATTGTTTATCTCTCCAGCCAATCCCTGTTCAAATACCTGCCACAGTACGACTTTGTTTTTGCAGAGATAGCCCGTCAGATTCCCCAGGCGCAATTTGCTTTTCTGGTAAGTCAGAACAGTCCTCAAGTAACGGAGCAATTTCAACAACGTCTCAAACAGGCATTTGCTACCGTTGGCCTGAATAGCGAAGACTTCTGTGTGATGATTCCCCGTCAGGATCAACTGGGCTTTTGGGGATTGAATTCTGTTTCTGACGTACTGCTTGATACCTTTGGCTGGAGTGGTGGCAATACCGTATTTGACGCGATCGCCTGTGGTCTACCAGTCGTGACCTGTCCCGGTGAATTTATGCGGGGGCATCACGCCTGCGGGATTTTGAAAACGATGGGCATCACTGAAACCATTGCCACGAATGAAGCAGAGTTTGTCGCGATCGCCGTCCGGTTAGGTTTAGACCCGGACTATCGAACAAGCATTCGTCAGAAAATACAGCAGCACCATTCTCGGCTGTTTGAAGACAAAACTTGCGTTGATGCTCTGGAAACTTTTTATCGTCAGGTTGTACAAGAAAAACTTGTTGCCAATTCATCTGCACCTGAAGACAGATTGCAAACGATCCAGCAAACCATTCAGCAACTTAAAAATCAAGCTGCGGAAGCAATAGCCCAATACGAATCCATTCACCTGAAGGAATATAGACAGTATCCCCAAATTGTGAACTGGGTCAGGGAACCATTGCTGAAAGCGGAACAAAAGTATCGAGAAGTGTTATCACTCAATCCCCAGGATGTTGATGCTTTATTCAATCTGGGGACTCTCTATTCCGAAATTGAGCGGTATCCAGAAGCATTAGAGATGCTTTCCCAGGCATTGAAGCTGAATCATTTTCAAGCTGAGATTTCGATTGAATTGGGAATGCTATTTGAAAAGATGGGAGAGTTGCAGCAGGCCATTCAAACCTATCGAACCGCCATTCAAACTGACCCTACTAGCCTGCCTGCCTATGAGTGTCTGGGACAATGCCTCGTTCAATCCGGAGAGCTGGCTCAAGCCGAGATGATCTATCGCCAGGAAATTGCTGCCAATCCCAATGATGTTAGTGGCTATGTGGGTCTGGGGAATGTTTTGAACCAGCAGGGGAAACCCGATGAAGCCATCCCTGTTTTTCAGGCTGCCCTCTCCCTCAAACCTGCTAATCCTGATGCTTTAGAAGGACTAGGGACTGCCTGCGAAGCAAAAAACGATCTCGAACAGGCGTCACTGTTTCTGGCCGATGCGGCCCTGTTTCGGGGCGACTATTCAGAAGCCGTCACTCAATACAGGCGCTACGTGCAACTGCAACCCAACCTGGGAGCGATCGCTGACTCCGTATTCATCAACCTGGCCAATGCCTACTGCTTTCAAGCCCAGAATCGTTTAGCTGCAGAAATTTGCCAGCAGGCTCTTCAGTACTATCCCCAGAACGAGACTCTCCATCTTTATCGCATCACCTCCCTTCAAAATGCTGGGTATACTCAGGACGCCATTGCTGCTGCCCATGAAGCCGCTGTTCAGTTTCCCAACAATCCCGTCTGGGAATTTGAACAATGGCGCACCCTGCCACTGCTATACAACACCACCAGTGAAATTGAGCATTACCGCGATCGCTTCACCCAGGGACTGACAAACCTGATTCAGCATATTGATTTACAAACTTCAGAACATCAACAACAGGCCCTCAAAGGGTTGCAATGGCGTACAAACTTTTACCTCCAGTACCAGTGTCGCAACGATCGCGAACTCCAGAGCCGCTATGGAGAATACGTGCATCAGGTCATGGCCGCCAATTACCCCCAATGGGACGGGAATAAAAGCACTGCTCTTTCTCCATCCACCCCTCCCCGCTCTAAAATCCGCATTGGCTTCCTATCCGCCCACCTCCGCAATCACAACGGCGGGAAGTGGGCTCTGGGCTGGATCAAACCCATGAATCGGCAGCAGTTTGAAATTTACAGTTATCACACCGGGCAACTGGCAGACCAGATTACCCGCCAATTTCAGTTGTATAGCGATCGCTTCTACCACTTTCCCAATGAGCTGGAAGCGGTTTGTCACCAGATTGAGGCTGATCAGTTACACGTTTTGATCTTTACGGACATTGGCATGGACCCGCTCACGACCCAAATTGCTGGGTTAAGGCTGGCTCCAGTCCAATGCACCGCCTGGGGACATCCCGTTACATCCGGCCTGCCCACCATCGACTACTACCTCTCCAGCGATCTGATGGAGCCAGAAAACGCCCAGGATCATTACTCAGAAACCTTAATTCGGTTGCCCAATACCGGACTCTGCTATGCTCGCCCGCGAGTGCCGTCCCTACCCCACACCCGCAAAGACTTCGGCCTGCGGCAAGATGCGGTTGTTTACCTTTCTTCCCAATCCCTGTTCAAGTATTTACCCCAGTACGACCATATCTTTGCAGACATTGCCCATCAGGTACCCCAGGCCCAGTTTGCCTTTATCGCCTCCAGTGATCGCGACCTGGCAGAACAGTTTCGCCAGCGACTAGGGCGGGCATTTGCTGCAAAAGGATTGAATAGCAATGATTATTGCGTAATTGTGCCTCGTCAGAACCAGTTGGGTTTCTGGGGACTGAACAGTGTTTCCGATGTGATGCTGGACAACTTTGGCTGGGGCGGCGGAAATACCGTATTTGAAGCGATCGCCTGCGGCTTACCCGTCCTCACCTGTCCCGGCGAATTCATGCGAGGACGGCATGCCTGCGCAATTTTGAAAGTCATGGGCATGACCGAAATGATTGCAAATAGTGAGAATGACTTTGTAGCGATCGCTGTCAAACTGGGTTTAGATCCTGAATACCGGGCTCAAATTCGGCAGAAGCAACAGGAACGCAGTGATTTAATCTACAACGACCTTACCTGCGTTAGAGCCCTGGAAAAGTTCTTCTGTCAGATTGTCCAAAAATAGGAGCGGGTTTTGTTGCGAAACTCCTGCTTGATCCAGGTTTCGTTCGCAAAACCCGCCCTTACAATTGGTTAGCGCAGGGGGCATTCCACCCTGGTTTCCAGTATCTAGCCCCCCACCTCTTTCCGCTTTGCCTGACGGCGCTTCATATACCCCAGGCCCAGACCAGCGGTTAACACACCCAACATAGTTGTGGGTTCGGGGATGGCTTCCGTATTGTCTCCGGGAGCAACAATAACCTGTCCTCCGGTAGCAGGACCAACTGAAGATGTCACATCCCGTACCCGAATTCCTTCACCGCTGGGAATGTCGGCGGCATCAATGGTGCCCTGGAGATCCTGACGGATGTATTGCTCCAGTGCGGCCTGGTAGGTCAGGCCAGCAATGGTGAACTTACGAGTCTGAGGAATGTTTGCCAGGGTTGCGAAGTTGTCACCTCCACGAGCGGTGAAATCAATCGTTGCCAGGTCAAACAGGGGCTGAGTGGGATCGACCAGAAAACCACCCTGCGCCACATCGAACAAAAACTGCCCGGTGCGATCGTTGTCCGGGTCAAGCAAAATGCTGAGAATGCGGGAGCCCGCTGCGGTAATTTCACCGGCTGCGGTGACAACCTGTGCCGGTTGAGTCACGTCATAAACGACTTCCAGTCCAGACAGTTGCAGGAACTGACCACCCCCACCCGTGTCCGGTGCAGTTTGGGAAGCTACAGAACGCTCCAGGATTTCCAATAGCTCACCAGCGGTGATGTCAGTGACGACTGAGACAAAGTTAGAGAAGGGCAGAACGTCGAAGGTGTCAAACTCGCTAATGGTATCACCAGGGTTGAAGCGGCGATCGTTGCGGATGCCGCCCCCGTTTTGAATCCCCACAAGAATTTTGGCGGGATCCAGCCCAACACTAGGAGCTCCATCCTGCGCCGCATTGCGAATGGCATCAGCAATCAGGCTTCCAGCCAGGGTACTTCTGGAGCGAACGTTGGTGCGCACGCTATCAAGGGGTACATTGGTCACGCCAACGGCTGTTCGTCTCAAGTCATCGACAAATGCGCTCACCGGGTTCTGCACTTCACTCACCAGGTCAGAGCGGGGAGTCAGTCCATCCAGGTCAGTGTTACGCTTGGGACCACTACCCGGTTCCAGGATGCTAACAACTCTGCCGTTTTCAAACTCTACCTGCAAGTTACCGAGGTACTTGTATTCACCATCGGTAGAAACAAGCAATACAGGATCGACTCCTGCGGGTAAGTCAGCCAGACTGTTAACCCGCTGACCCGTTTGCGGGTTGTAAATCTGAGGATAAGAAGGAACTGCTGTTTCGGTAGTACCCAGCGGTAGTAGAGGATCGTCGGGATTAGCCAGACGAGTATCACTACCCGCTGCCACGATAATATCAACACCTTGCAATCTGCCTGCCAGAACTTGCTCTTCGCTGATGCTTTGCAGGTGAGAAACCAGAACGATTTTATCAACTCCCTGGCTAGTCAGGTTATTCACTTCTGCTTGAACGGCATTCACCAGGTCATTAAAACCGGGTGTGTTCGATGCATCTCCGATGGTTCCGATATTTCCAGGGCTGGAGATGCTGCGCAGCAGTGGAGTTGTGACGCCAACAACCCCAACGCGTTCTTCAACTCCATTGACCGTTTTGGTAACGATAGTGCTGGGTTGAATCAGGCCTCTTAAGGGACTGCTGTCTGGAATAATCAGGTTAGCAGAAACAAACGGACGGAAGCCAACACCGTTGCCGTCTGGGTCAATAAAGCGAGCCAGGACATCAGGCCCAAAGTCAAATTCGTGGTTGCCAATGCCTCCCACATCGATGTTGAACAGTTCCAGTGCCCGCGTATCATAGAAGGGCTGGCCAACGGGCAATTGCAGGCTGGCTTCAAATTGAGGCCCGGCGAGGAAGTTGTCACCTGCCGTTACCAGCAAGTCGAAATCGGTGTTGCTGGCGTTACGCTGGCGATCAATAAGGTCCGCGAACAGGCCAACACCGCTGTACTGAAAGGCTGGAGTTGTTGGTGTTGCAGGGGCGGTGCGGGTGAGCAGGGAAGATTCGCCATCACTGAAGTGGAGCAGATTGAGAGTAAAAGCTTTAGCCGGATTGGGAACCAGCACTCCTGCCAGGGTGAGGCTTGAAGCCAACAGCAGGTGGGAACAACGAAGTAGAGGTCTAATCTCAGAAGGCTTTTGAGACAACATGGGTATTGCTTTGGATATGAATGAACAGATATAGCGGTAGTCATGGTAGTTAGGACGGAGTGCGGGGGTGGAAGCCCCTGGCTGGAGGCACCGCCCCCAAACTCCCTTAAACCTGATTGCCCTAACGCATTTGTGTAGAGCTATATGGCTTGAATGGAACCTCGAAGCGGAGCAGCAGGAGGAATCGGAATTGCACGATCGCACCCGTGAATTTACGGACACCACAATACCGTAGCGATCGCGGGTTAAGAGAACGCCAACAAAAGTTAAGCAATGGCAAATGAATCCGGAACTTCAAGTAATCTTCATATCCAGGCCGGAGTTACTTCATTGCCTGTTTATGCACGCCAGGAGGAATAAAAGAGCATCACCTCATCACCCTCCACTTCCTATTCCCCTCCTCCTCTCCCCTCCCCCCTCACTTACCTCGTGATACCTGCCTGTCATACTTATCCTGGTTGGCGTAAATCATTTGGGAAATCTTAGGTGGCTCACTACCGATGTGAAAAGCACGCACCCGCTCCTCAAGGGTCCGGTCTGCCTTGGTCACCCGTTCAAACTGGCGGCGGTGCTCTGCCCAGGACTCAACCAGCACCGTTTCTACAAAGCGTCCAGGGTCAGAGAGATCTTGAAATAGTCCCCACCGGATTGCACCATCCCGCCGACGAGTGCGACTAAAGGCTTGCATCGCTTCGGTAAAGGCCGGGGCGTCGGCTGGATTGATGCGGTATTCCAATGTGATGAGAACAGGACCATCATGGGCACGGGGTTCAAAGGCATGGTTGGGCTGTTGCCAGTGCAAGGAAGCTGTCAGGTCAAGCTTTTCGGCACAGCGGAGGCGGTAGCGGGACGTAAGCAACACACCGATCAAGAGTCCGATCGCAGCCGTAGTCATAGCTGTTGTGATATTGAAATGTTGGGCGATCGCACCCCACAGCAGACTCCCTAACGCCATGCACCCCTGAAACAGCAACAATTGGATGGCCAGTGCTCTGGCTCGTATCCAGCCTGGAACTGCTGTTTGAACTGCCACACTCAGGTTTACCATGACCGCGAGGGAAGCAATTCCGACCAGAATCATGACCGCACAAACGAGGTAGAAATTGCGAACAAACCCCAGAGCCAGAATTGCTGCCCCAAAAATTAGGGAACCATTTGCAACCAGACGATCCACCGACATGCGTTGCCGCAACCTGGGTAATAAAAAAACACCCATCAACCCACCGACCCCCCAGAAGCCCATCACCGTTCCATATTGAAAGGCATTAAGTCCCATCTCCTGGCGGCCCAGGATTGGCAGCAGGGCAAAGAGTACGCTGGCAAAGAAAATGTAACTGACTGTTCGAATAAAAACCGTTTGCAGGGGTGGAGCATGACGGGTGTAGCGAATTCCTGCCTGAATGGCCCCAATCACCCGTTCGGTTGGCAAGGCAGTGGTTTGAGGTGTTCTGCGCCAGCGGTAGAGGGCGACCATAACACCGATAAAGGACACGGCATTCAGCAAAAACACTCCACCGGCGCCAATTACTGCAATCAACCCGCCGGCCAGTGCTGGCCCAATCAACCGGGCCAGGTTAATCACGATTCCATTTAAAGTAACTGCAGATGTCAGTTCTTCCTTCACCACAAGTTCGGGTATGATCGCCTGCCAGACTGGCATACTCATCGCGCCGCCTGCATTCAGGGCAAAGGTCAACCCAATTAAAAGCCAGGGTGTCGTGAGATTGGTCATGGTGAGGATGCCCATTAACAGCGCGATCGCCAGCATCCACCCCTGCGTAATCAGTAACATCTTGCGGCGATCCACCACATCGGCGATCGCACCCGCCAGCAATGCCAGCAGGAAAAAAGGCAAACTCGCCGCTACACTCATCATGGCAACCAAAAAAGGAGAGGGAGAGAGCGATGTCATCAGCCAGGCTGCGGCCACATCATGCATCCATGTGCCAACGGTTGAGACTGCCGATGCAATCCACAGAGTTCGAAACACTGGCTGCCGGAGAGGACTCCAGGTAGAAGCGGAGGTGGGAGCCGAGGAGGTCATAGGGGAGGCGGGGGAGTTCAATGAAGGGTTTGGCAGGGTTACCGTTGCCTGAGGCTGGGTGTTCTGCCAAGGGAAAATGCACGGGCAATTTCGTCACAGCGATCGTTACCTTCATCGCCAGAATGACCCCGGACATAGCACCATTTCACTGTTGAAGAATTGAGCAAATCCAGCACCTGCCAGAGGGCCTGATTTTCTACAGGCTTCCCCTTTGAGTTTTTCCATCCCTTCCGTTTCCAGCCCTTAATCCATTCCGTAATCCCTTTCAAGACGTATTCACTGTCGGTGTAAAGCTCAATAGGTTGGGTTTGCCCAGTTTCATTGAAGAATTGCAGAGCAGCGATCGCCGCCTCCATCTCCATCCGATTGTTAGTCGTCATTGGGTCACTACCACCCATTTCATACACGGAACCATCCGCATAATAAATAACCACGCCCCACCCGCCTGGACCCGGATTCCCAGAACAGGCACCATCGGTGTAGATGCGTTGAATCAGGAAGTTTTGGTGTTGGGGGAGGGAGCGATCGCCTTCAACCTCAGTTGAATTAGAAGCCGCTAAAAAATCGAGTGGAACATTGAGTTCCCGCAGTTTTGCCTCCATGGCATTGGCTCGCTGGCGCTCTTGCTCTAACTGCTGAAGTGCTTCTGAGAGGTGTTTTTCAGCCCGTTCGGCACGTTCTTGTAAAGTCAGAGCTTCTTCAGATTGACCAGATTGGACGAACATAGACATTTCTAGGCGAAGAGCGATCAGAGTTTCCCTACATCCTACACCCCACGTCTTTCTTTCGATTCATACTGCTTTTCAGCAACACCCCTTCTCCAGACCCTCTACTGGCTGCTCTCATGGTTGCTAAGTTGCTTTGAGAGAGATTGTGGGGATTGCAGCACTCAAAAACTCACTTTTCATAGTCCCATTAAAATTCGCAACCCATTTTCTACTGCCGCTAGTGTTTCTGCCGAAACTGCCCCCCAACGCCTCTCAAGTCACTCTACAGAAATGGAGCGGAGTCTTCACACTTGACAAAACTGCGTACTTTCAAGCCTCCTGCTGGTGGGTTAAGTTCAACATGAAAGGGGATACCTTTACACAGAAATTGGGGATGTCATCATACTCGGTTGCAGCAGCGATTGAGAGTCGTTGGGTTTGACGGGGGCAAGCTGCACAGCACAGGCTTTCAGTTCTGGTTGGCCGGAGTCGGGGCAGGCGTGGTGATGGGTGAGGGCATTGGCTTCGGCAGAGTCTGCCCACATCGCGCCCCAGTGCATGGGGACAAAAACAGTGCCCGGTGCGATCGCCTTCGTCACCGTGGCCGGAAAGCGAGCCATTCCCCGTCGCGATCGCACCTCAACCAGTTCACCTTCCTGAATTCCCAATTGCTCAGCATCACGGGGATGAATCTCAATAAATGGACTGTCATACATTTCGCTGGTTTTTTGAATCCGTCCCGTGCGGGTCTGGGTGTGCCAGTGCCCATACAGTCTGCCCGTTGTCAGGATAAAGGGATAGGCCTCATCCGGGGGTTCTGCCAGTCCACGGGAATGGTGAGCGGCAAAGCGGGCGCGGCCATCTGGGGTGGGGAAGTGAAGATCGATGTAGAGACGGGGGGAGTTTTTCCCCTTTCGCCTTTCCCCTTCTTCGGTGGTCGGGTTGTCTGCTTCAGAATCAAGACTTGAGATGGGGCAAGGCCAGTGTAAGGGGCCTTCGGCGGCTAAGCGTTCGTGGCTTAAGCCGGACATGTCGCAGGGGCGTCCGCGGGTGAGTTGGACAAACTCAGCAAACACGTCAGCCGCGGTCTGGAAGGCAAATTGGTGGGTAAAACCAAGGCGGCGACCGACTTCGGCAAAAATTTCCCAATCGGGACGGGACTCGCCCGGTGGGTTGCGAAACTTGCGACAGAGGGTGACGCGCCGTTCCGAGTTGGTCATGGTGCCCGTTTCTTCGCCCCATTGGGAGGCTGGTAGCAGCACATGGGCGTAAGCCGAGGTTTCCGTGGGGTAGTAGCAGTCCTGGTAAACGGTGAAGGGCGATCGCCGTAGGGCTGCTTTGGTGCGTTCCAGGTCGGGCAGACTGACCACGGGATTGGTGGCTGCAATCCAGAGAAACTGAACCTCTCCCAATTCCAGCCCGGTAATCATCTCCCAGGCGGTGCGTCCAGGGGTGGGTTGAATGGTTCCAGCAGGAAGACCCCAGTAATTTTCCACTTCAGCCCGGTGTTGGGGATTGGTAACAGAACGGTAGCCAGGCAATAGATAGGAAAGTCCCCCTGTCTCGCGTCCGCCCATGGCGTTGGGTTGCCCGGTGAGGGAAAAAGGTCCTGCACCCGGTTTGCCAATCATGCCCGTCATCAGGTGCAGGTTGATGATACTGCGCACCTTAGCGGTTCCTTCGGAGGACTGGTTAATTCCCATCGACCACAGGGAAAGTACTCGCTGGGATTCGCCCCAGTAACGGGCGGCAGTTTCCACCTCTGCGGCTGAAATCTGGCAACGCTCAGCCACCCTTTCCGGCGGATAGTGACGAGCAACTTCAGCAAATGCTTCAAATCCGCTGGTATGGGCGTCAATGAAGGGCTGATCGATCAACCCCCAGCGCAGCAACAAGTGGGCGATACCATTCAGCAGGTCGATATCGGTACCGGGGCGAATGGCGAGGTGCAGGTCTGCCGCTTCTGCGGTTGTGGTGCAGCGGGGATCGACCACAATCAGTCTGACGTTGGGATTTTTCTTGTGGTGTTTGCGCAGACGGTTAAAGATGATGGGGTGACATTCTGCTGTATTAGTACCAATTAAAAAGGCACAGTCGGTTAGATCCAGGTCGTCGTAGCAGCAGGGAGGACCGTCGGAACCAAGACTCTGGACATAACCAGCGACAGCCGAAGACATGCACAGCCGGGAATTGGCATCAAAATTGTTCGTGCCCAGACAACCTTTGATTAGCTTCTGAGCCACGTAGTACTCTTCCGTTTGAAACTGGCCGGAGCCATACATACAAAGGGCATTGGCTCCATATTCAGCTCGCACAGTCTGGATGCGATCGCACACTCGCTCCAGAGCTTCCTCCCAACTGCACCGATGAAAGGGCTGAGCCAGTGAATCTCGCATCATGGGGTACAGGAGTCGGTCTTTGTCCAACGATTCCAGCACCGTTGCACCCTTGACGCAGACCATTCCCTGACTGGAAGGATGGGTGCGATCGCCCCGGACCTGCCACGGGTTCATCGCTTTCTCTTCTCCCGATGGCTTGCCTGCGGGGGTCACTTCTAACCCACAGCCAACACCGCAGTAAGGGCAAAGAGTTTTGGTGGAACTGGATACAGTCATTCCGCTTAATTCGTTAAATCGCTAGTGTTCCGTCAGGAAAATTTTGATGGGTAAAAACCCTCAAAATTTAACTCAAATCAAACCATTAAGCTTGAACCACTTGTCAAACTTAGTTTGACCGACCACCAGGGTTAGATGCGTCTGAGGATGGCTGAACCGTTTCTCTGACACGCAATTGAGGACAGGGAATGCATTCCAGCAAAGTCATACCTGGCGTACAGACATGGACTTCCAGCAAGGCATCCGGCAACGCCTCAAACAAAAGCCGCTGTCCTGGAAATACGACCCGCTCGTAGAGCCAGTTGGGAATATTGGCAATGCGAGCAAGCTGAACCTGACTGGTGGCGTTCTCGTAGTAGCAGAGAATGCGGCCAGACCAATCACTGGGTAACGAGGTGAGGCTTTGAACCATGGCAGTTGTTGGGTTTAATGGGCCAGGGCGTAGCGGCTGAACAGAAAGTCGAGTGCATGGTTGCGGAGGGTGTAATATTGCGGGTCTTCCATGATCTGCGTCCGGTTGCGAGGGCGAGGGAAGGGAATCTCCATAATCTCGCCGATTTTGGCGTGAGGACCGTTGGTCATCATCACAATCCGATCCGCCAGGAACAGGGCTTCATCAATGTCATGGGTGATCATCATGACCGTTACCCGATGCTTGCTCCAGATTTGCAACAGTTCTTCCTGAAGTTCTTCTCTGGTGATGGCATCCAGGGCACCAAACGGTTCGTCCAGAATCAACACCTGAGGATAGATAGATAGGGCACGGGCGATGGAAACCCGCTGCTTCATTCCACCCGAAAGTTGCCCTGGTTTCTTATGCATTGCTTCTTCTAAGCCCACCATGGCCAGGTGTTCCCGTACAATCTCAGTTTTCTCTTGCCTGGATTTTTCGGGATAGACCGCATTCACGGCAATGTAGACATTTTCAAATGCGGTTTTCCAGGGCAACAGGGCGTAGTTCTGGAACACCACCATGCGATCGGGACCGGGACGGGTGATTCGCTTGCCCTGTACCCGAACCTCGCCACTGGTGGGTTTGCGGAAGCCTGAAACCGTATCTAATAAAGTAGTTTTACCACAACCAGAGTGACCGATGACGCAGACGAATTCCCCTTCAGAAACGGTCAGATTAATTCCATCCAAAACAACATAGGGGCCGTTTGGCGTGGGGTAAGACTTGGTAACGTTTTCAATCACCAAAAAGGAATCCTGGTGAGTTTGGGAAGTCGCTTTGGGGCTGGTGAGGGTTTGCATAAAAGATGTGGTTTTTGGGAGTTTGAGGTTTGGGTTTTGAGTTTTGGGGTTTGGGATTTCAGCTAGACGTTAGAACTCGAAACTCAAAACTTTTTCATTCTTAAGGGGTTGCTTTTTCGATGGCGTCGAGGATGATTTCTTCGATTTTGAGCGGTCGATGAATTTCGAAACTGTTGAGATAGCCGATGGGGTCATCGGGGTTGAAGATTTTGCCGTCGAAAAGTTGGAAGGGGTCGCGATCGGGTTCGGCGGTAGGCAAGCCAAGTTGGCGGGTGGCTTCCCGGTAAATGTCGAGCCGATGGGTGCGTTCCAGAACTTCGATCCAGTTTCTGGGGAAGGGGGTGATGCCCCAGCGAGCCAGTTGGGTCAAAATCCACAGACTTTCGGTCTGACGCGGACAGTTGGTCTGATCTACGTAGAACTGGTTGAACCGGAGTAATATTCTGGGTTCTTCCCCATGGACGCAGGTATAGGGATCAATGAAGCCAGGGCGAGTGTATTCTGGGGCAGAACCGACATACTGAGGCTGGCATAACAGTTCCAGAATCTCTTCGCGGTTGCGGCGATCGTCACAGTATTCACAGGCTTCTAACAGAGCCTTGACGAGGGCGAGATGGGTCTCTGGATATTCGTTGGCCCACTCTTCCCGTACACCCAGAACCTTTTCGGGGTGCCCTGGCCAAATGTCTAAATCCGTTGCAATTACAAAACCCAGGTTTTCATAGACAGCGCGAGAGTTCCAGGGTTCACCGGCACAGTAGCCGTCGATATTGTTAGCAATCAGGTTGGCAACCATCTGGGCGGGGGGAATGACTGCCAGGCTCACATCCTGGTCAGGATCAATGCTACTCGTTGCTAACCAGTAACGCAGCATGAGGTTGTGCATGGAAGTCGAATGCACCACACCCAGAGTATGGACTTTGTCAGGCGTGCAATCAATCGCCGCTTTCAGGTCATCCAGGTTCTGCACGCCTGCTTCATACAGACGGTCATCCAGGGTAATGGCATTGCCGTTCCGACTGAGGACGATCGCCGTGGTCATGGGCAGGGGAACTTTGTTACCGAAACCCAGGGTCATGGCCAGGGGCATCCCGGCCACCATCATGGCGCCATCCAGGCGTTTGGTTGCAACGCCTTCAGCGATCGCTTTCCAGCTTGGTTCGCGGGAAAGGTTCACCTCTTCCAGTCCATGTCTGGCAAAGAAGCCCTTCTCCTTGGCAACCACCAGGGGAGCGCAGTCAGTGAGGGGCACAAAGCCAATCTCCAGGTTGATTTTCTCCAGGCCGTGGCGGGCGATCGCCACTTTCTGAACACTCTTCCGCTTCTTCTCCCGCTTTTGCTGATTCAGGAAGTAAACAATTTCGCTCCGCAGGGCATAGTAACTGGGGTGATTGACCACTTCCATTCGGCGGCGCGGGCGGGGAATGGGGACTTCCAAAATTTGCCCAATGTGGGCTTCTGGACCATTGGTCATCATCACCACCCGATCCGAAAGCAGCAATGCCTCATCCACATCGTGAGTCACCATGACACAAGTCATTTGACTTTCTTCACAGATGGCCATCAACTGCTCTTGCAAGTTGCCACGGGTGAGGGCATCCAGGGCACCAAACGGTTCATCCAGCAATAATACCTTGGGGCGGATTGCCAGGGCACGGGCGATCGCAACCCGCTGTTTCATTCCACCGGACAGTTCTTTCGGCTTTTTGTCGGCGGCGTTGCGCAAACCCACCATGTCGATATGATGTTCCACAATGCCGCGGCGCTCACCTTTAGGTAAAGTACTCAACACTTTATCCACTGCCAGGGAAATGTTCTGGCGCACCGTCAACCAGGGCAACAGGGAATAGTTTTGAAACACCACCATCCGGTCAGGCCCCGGTCTGGTTGCCTGCCGCCCTTCCAGCACGATGCCGCCAGCGGTTGGGCGATCAAGCCCGGCAATCATATTCAGCAGCGTAGACTTACCACAACCGGAGTGCCCAATCAGCGAAATAAATTCGCCCCGTTGAATTTTCAGCTCAATGTTGCTGAGGGCAATATATTTTGCGCCATTGGGTAATGGAAAAACGCGATCAACGTGATCTACTTCTAAAAAAGCCATGGCTGCAAGAATGACGAGTAATGCGTGATACGTTCCGATTTCAAAATCAACTGAGTTTAAATCTTGAGCAAACAATTCAATTCACAACTCACAACTCAAAACTCAAAATGATCTACTTGTCTGAACTAACCAGGGTAGCAGCAAATCCCACCAGTTTATCCAGCATGAAGCCAACCAGACCAATATAGACCAGTGCCAGAATCACCTCACTGAGAGCGCCGCTATTGTAGGCATTCCAGATATAGAATCCAATGCCGGTATCACCTCGCAACATCTCAGCTGCCACAATCGCTAACCAGGCCAGACCAATCCCCAACTTCAAGCCCGTAAACATGTAAGGCACGATGGAAGGCAACAGAATGCTGAAAAAGTATTCTTTCCCGGAAAGACGTAGTACTTTTGCAACGTTCTTGTAGTCCTGGGGCATCTGCTGTACGCCCACTGCCGTGTTGTAAATGATGGGCCAAATAGCGGTGACAAAGATAATAAAAATACCTGCTGGACCCGAATCCTTAAAAATTGCCAGCGCAATGGGCAACCAGGCCAGCGGCGGTACGGTACGCAAAACCTGAAACATGGGGTCTACTGCCTGATACAGCAGCGGACTAATACCAATAATGACGCCAACAATAATTCCAATAATCGAGGCCAGAGAGTAACCAATGGCCACCCGAATCAAACTGGCGATCGTTTGCCAGCCCAACCCAACGTCACCGCCTTGTAACCCATTCAAGCCAAAAGATTCGTCTCCAACAAAGAACGGGCAAATAATCCATGGATCCCAGGTTTCCTGGATCACTTGAATCGGTCCAGGTAATGATTGAGTCACTGACGAAAAAATTTGCCAGATGACCAATGCAATAAACAGGGCTACAACAGGAGCAATAATCCTACGGGAGTTTCTGCGAAAAAATGTGGCAATATCGAACGCTGGAAGTCTTCTGCCTGCTGTTGCTGTCATGAATGTTGTCCTTAGAGGGAGTAGAGTTTAAGGCATGGATTCTGGGTTTTGAAGTTTGAGTTTTGAAATTTGAGCTTTAAAGTTTTGAAGTTTGAGTTTTGAAGTTTTGAATGATGAGGTGAAGATCGGTGGCTCATCATTCAAAACTCACGATTGGGAAAATCAGGCGATCGCAGTAATCTTGAGGCTCTTCAGATAACCTTCGGGATCTTCCGGGTCAAACTTGGTGCCATCGAAGAAGGTTTCTACGCCGCGTGAGGTACTCTTGGGAATGGCGGCTTCCTGGCCAATCGTTTTGGCAGCTTCCTTCCAGATGTCTTCCCGATTGACTTTCTTGATCAATTCCTGACTATCCAGATCGACAGGTAAGTAGCCCCAGCGCTTATCCTCGGTAATAAACCAGAGGTCGTGGCTCTGGAACGGATAGGACGCTTCCCCATTCATCCAGAACTTCATCACGTGGGGGCTGTTTTCAACCACCCGGCCATCGCCATAGTCAAACTTGCCCATCGCGCGGTCAACAATATCCTTAGCTGGAGCCTTGAAGTACTTCTGCTGAGAGACAATCTCTGCCATCTCTGCCTTGTTCTCCATCTTGTCGCACCAGATCTGAGCTTCCATCACTGCCATCAATATCGCTTTGGCAGCTTTAGGATTTTTGTCTACCCAATCTGCCCGCATAGTGAGCGCTTTTTCGGGGTGGTTATTCCACAATTCCCCTGTAGTCAAAGCAGTGTAACCAATTCCCTGGTTTACCAGTTGGGCATTCCAGGGTTCCCCCACACAAAAGGCTTCCATCTGTCCTTCCTTCATGTTGGCGACCATTTGAGGCGGTGGAATCACAATCAGGGAAGCATCTTTCTTGGGTGTAATCCCCCCGGCTGACAACCAGTAGCGCATCCACAGGTCATGGGTGCCGCCAGGGAATGTGACTGCAAATTTGGGCTCTTTACCCGCCGACTTTACCTTAGCCAGCACTTTCTTCATTTCGTCACTTTTCAGACCCACCTTCAAATCTTTGTAGGTATTGGCAACAGAAATCCCCTGTCCGTTCAGGTTTAACCGGGCCAGAATATACATGGGCACAGGTTTGCCCTCGGTAATTTTTCCAGTGGTCATCAGGTAGGGCATCGGTGTCAGAATATGGGCACCATCAATGCCACCCCCCGCAGAGCCAGTTACAAGATTGTCGCGGGTCGCGGCCCAGGAAGTTTGCTTTACGAGTTTGACATCGGACATCCCATACTTGGCTAACAATCCCTTCTCCTTCGCGATGATCAGGGGAGAAGAATCTGTCAGAGCAATGAAACCGAGGGTTGCGGTTGTGGTTTCGGGAGCATCAGCCGCATTCACATTAGCGGCGGGAACAGCACTGGGGTTACTGCTATCAGCACTGCCGCCCGACTTGACTTTTGAACTACAACCATTGACTAAAAACGTACCCGCAGCAGTTGCACTGGCTGTGATGATGAACTTCCGTCTTGATAGTTGTGACATAACTTAAGTTTCCTGATCTTTCAGTAATGGAAATATTGATTTCTGCTTGAGCATCGGTTGTGGGAGCGAGTACCAGCGAACTAGGCATCAATCACCACTCGACCGCTTGGGTGAGCAATGCAAGTAAGGATGTATCCCTCTGCTCGCTCCTGGTCATCCAGAGCATCCGGATCTCCCTCGTATTTCACGTTGCCTTCCAGAAGTTTGTGTTTGCAGGTGCCGCAGGTGCCTGAGCGACAACTGTTTTCAATCGCCACTCCCGATTGTTCCGCCGCCTCCAGAATAAGGTCAGCTTCTGTGCAGGTGATTTCCTTGCCTGTACTGGCGAAGCAAATGGTTGCAGGGGGAGCTAAGATGACAGGAGGTGGGGGTGTTACCACGGTTGATGGGTTTGCCATCGCGACGGGGGCTACTGGGGAACTGGTTGCCCCATTAAAATCAGTTGCTTCAACCATTAGCTGCGATCGCCGAGATGCAAACTCTGGCGGCAGCTCATTCCGATTTTTTGCACCAAAATCTTGAATTAGCATCTGGCGCAAAACAGGCTTTAAGTCATCGCAAGGAATTCCTTTCATAGTGCAGGTGCCGAGTTGGGCATGTTTGCCAACCTTTCCACCTGTGTAAATATCAACCCCTTCAACCGTTTGCCCGTTCTTGCGAACTTTGGTTCCCATTAAGCCAATATCGGCAACCTGGGGTTGACCGCAGGAGTTGGGACAGCCCGTCCAGTGAATTCGTACGGGATTGGGGCAGTAAAGTTCCTCATCCAGTTCCCGAATCAGGGCGAGGGCGCGGTTTTTGGTTTCAATCAGGGCAAAGTTACAGAACTGGTTGCCAGTACAGGATACCAGTGCCCGTTCCAGTGGGCTGGGGTTGACCGAGAACCGCTCTAAAAATGGCTCCCTCAGCAATGGTGTGATGCGAGAGTCGGGCACATTGGGAATAATCACGTTTTGTTCAACCGTCAGCCGCAGTTCACCACTGCCGTAAACCTCGGCCAGTCTTGCCAGGTCGAACATGTCCTGGGCATAGAGGCGACCTACTGGCACATGCAAACCCACGTAGTTGAGGCTGAGTTGTTTCTGGGCATAAACGCCAATGTGGTCACGCTTATTCCACACAATCTCATCTTTGGGAGCGGCGGTTTGCAGGGGAAAGCCCAGTTGCTTTTCCACTTCTGTTCGAAACTTCTCGATGCCCCATTCGTCAATCAACCACATGAGGCGGGCTTTCTGGCGATTGGCGCGCAGGCCGTGATTTCGATAAACGATTAGAATCGCTTCGCAAAGGGCAACGACATCGTGGGGATCGACCCAGGCATCGAGGGGAACGGCGGCTTCGCAGCGTTTAGCGGAGAAGAAACCGCCCACCAGCACGTTGAAGCCCAGGTTGCCGTTTTTGTAAGCAGGAACAAAGGCAATATCGTTGATTTCGGCATGGACGGAGTTATCGCGGCAACCAGCGATCGCAATGTTGAACTTGCGCGGCAGATTCGTAAAGGAAGGATTGCCCTTACCGTTATTGGTAATCATGTCTTGCACCTTGCGGCACAGGCCACGGGTGTCAATCAACTCATCCCCATCAATGCCTGCGACGGGAGAGCCGGTAATGTTGCGGACGTTATCCATCCCAGATTGAATACTGGTCAGCCCTACTCCTTCAAATCGACGGAAAATGTCTGGCACATCCTCTATTCGCACACCCCGCAACTGGATATTCTGCCGGGTTGTGATGTCTGCCACCCCATCTTCGCCATACCGCTGTACGACTTCTGCCAGAACCCGCATTTGCCCACTGGTCAGCACTCCATTAGGAATGCGCATCCGGAGCATAAACTTACCAGGGGTAGACTGGCGGAAAAAGAGCCCCATCCATTTAAGGCGATGGTCGCGATCGGTGTCATCTATCGCTTCCCAACCAATTCGAGCAAAATGCTCCAGTTCCGCCTTAACGGCTAAACCGTCCTTCTCTGCCTTAAATTTTTCAAACTTGTTCTGACTGGCTGCCGCTGGGACTGTGCTTGTCATAGATTTCCCTTCTTCTCTAAAGCTGAGCGGGTCAGTATCGGTCCTCGTTGGTCGAACTAATCGTCGAACTAATTAATTAAGAAATGTTTAATTAAGAAATGTTTCGCTTCCTGTTGAAACTGTTTTCTCAGTGCGTCGTTGAAGTTAAGGTAAGCGGATAGAGAGGTTGAATTCGTATCTCTCGTTACAAACTATTTCTAAATATGAAGTTTCTGCATAATCCTGATGCGCTTTAGGCATGAGGGTGTGTCTGGTTAGTCCGAATTTCTGTTGGGATCACCTGGAATTCGCCGCTATTGGCCATTGCCCACGCCCACTTCCCAGCGCGTTTTAATGATTATTCTGGGTATTATTAGTAAGTTGAATGGAGTAAGCGATCGCTCACTCCATTTCTTCAGAGACTTTACAGAGTCAGCTTAATGGCTTCTTCTGAATAGCTGGCTCCCTCCAGCATCAGGGCAGCAATCGCATCGTAGGCATCAGCCCAGGCTTGCTGGAGTTCAGGTGTCCAGTCCTTTCCCAGGTAAAACTCAAATGTTTTGATCAGAGTGATACCCACCAGTGGGTAATGTTCGGGCAAGGTACCGTAAGCAATATGCTTTGCGCCCAATCCCCTCAGAGCAGAGTTCAGAACCTCCGGCTTCCGCAGGTTCTGAATCACGAGTACTAAGGCATTCAGCAATTTTTTCTTCTGTTTTGCCATATCGGTATTGGCAAAGAGGGAGGCCGCGTCTGGGTAGTTTTCAAAAAGAGTTGTATAGAAGGTTGATACGAACTCATTTGCGGAGGGCTTGATTTGCTCAAAGCTTTGTTCTAAAAGTTCAACATTGAGAGACATGGTTTAATTACTCCAGGAGTTGATCGAACCGGAAAACCAATCACGTTTTCACCCATCACTTCTTTGCAAACCTGGCAAAATCTGCCTGGCAGGCTGCTGGATCGCTACTGCTATCGCCAGCGACAGGCGATGGATGTTAGGCAAACGGTATCAGATAGCAACCCATGGGACAACCGAGGCAAGTAGCAACGAGTGCTTGCAGGCAGAGATAAGCCTGAGTTTGAAATTTTGCCTATCACCCGTCGTCTACCTCTGATAAATTTGGGCAGAGGCTGTTTCTTGATAGGTTAGGCAGATTAACCAGGTGAGTCTGTATTCACAATGTCAAATTTTTTAGGACAGGCTCAGAAAGCAGCACAACAGAGCGACTGGTCGCAGCTTAACCAGTCTTTGCAGCATTATCTGGCAGAACTGAAAGCTCCGCTGTCAGAAGCGGACGTCAGGCAAGGGCTGGCACTGGCGCTCATGGTTCTGGAAGCGGGCGATTTTCAGGCTCGCTGGGAGGTGGCAAAGGTGTTTCCGGCACTGGGGGAAGCGGCGATCGCGCCCCTGATTGAGTTGTTGCAAGATGACGAAGCCGATCTGGAAAGCCGCTGGTTTGCAGCCCGAATTTTAGGCCAGTTTGATAGCCCTGAGACCGTGCAGGCGCTGATTGCCATTCTGCAAAATGCGGCGGATGAAGAACTAAGCATGATGGCCGCCGAAGCCCTGGCAAATCTCGGCACTTCAGCGATCGCTGCCCTCACCCCTCTGCTGGCTGATGAAGACACTCGCTTTTTGGCTGTCCAGTCCCTGTCTCAAATTCGCCACGCTGAAACGATTACTCCTCTGTTGGGTGTGGTTGATGATCCACAGCCCACGATCCGGGCAATGGCGGTTGATGCCCTTGGGAGTTTTCATGATCCTCGCATTCCACCACTGTTACTGCAAGCACTGACAGACCCTGCTGCCATTGTTCGGCGAGCAGCGGTTGCCAGTCTGGGAGTTCGCTCAGACCTGGTCAATGAATTGGATTTGGTTTCTCCTCTGTCTGATCGCCTGTGGGATTTGAACCTGGAGGTTTGCCAGCAGGCGGCGATCGCCCTTGGACGACTCGGAACAGACGCAGCCATTGCCAGCCTGTTCCGGGTGCTGAATTCTCCCTACACGCCCTTTTCTCTTCAGATTGAGACAGTCCGGGCACTGGGTTGGGCTGAAACTGAAAAAGCCCTGGAATATCTACAACAGTCACTGGTCACCTTAAACCCATCCCACACCCCTGTGGATGTATTTCTGGAAATGGTGACAATTCTGGGGCGATGGTCTAACCCTGACCTTAAACCCCGTGCGGCAGCCATTCTGATCAACCTGCTGAATTCCACCCACCCCATCACCACCCATCCCAAAATTAAACAAGCAATCGCTCTCAGCCTGGGCTATTTAGGACAATTGGCTGCTATTGAACCCCTGACCCAACTGCTGGCAGACGACGATAGTGGAGTCCAACTGCACGCGATCGCTGCCCTCAAATCCCTCGATTTTCAAGCCTCCCTACAACACCTGGAAGCCCTTGCTCAACAAAATAATTTACCGGAAGCAATGAAACGGGGAGTGGCGATCGCATTACAAGAGTGGAGCAGAGAAAAGTGAGAATGACAAAACTAAGATCTGGTTACACCCGGTATGAGATCATGGATACGGTCAACGGTGATTAACGAAGCTTTAACAAAATGACACAAAACCAAAAGAAAACGGTCGTTATTACAGGAGCCTCCTCAGGAGTGGGTTTGTACGCTACGAAAGCCCTGGTCAAGAGAGGCTGGCATGTGGTTATGGCCTGTCGGGATGTGCGCAAGGGGGGAGAAGCGGCTCAGGCGATCGGCATTCCGCAGGGCACCTTCACACTGATGCACATTGACCTGGGAGACCTGGAAAGTGTGCGACGATTTGCTCGCGAATTTAGAGCTAGCGGTAGACCCCTGTATGCTCTGGTGTGCAATGCAGCCATTTACATGCCTTTGCTGAAGGAGCCCCTGCGCAGCCCGGAAGGTTATGAATTGACAATGGCCACCAATCATCTGGGTCATTTCCTTTTGTGCAATCTGATGCTAGAGGATTTGAAGAATTCACCGCCTGGGGATAAGCGACTGGTCATTTTGGGTACCGTCACCCACAATCCCGAAGAGTTGGGTGGGAAGATCTACCCACGTCCCGATTTGGGCAATTTTGAAGGGTTTGAGGCGGGCTTCAAAGACCCCATCTCGATGGTTGATGGCAAAAAGTTTGAGCCTGTCAAAGCCTACAAGGACAGTAAGGTTTGCAATGTGTTGACGATGCGCGAACTCCATCGGCGTTATCACGAGTCAACGGGCATTACGTTTAGTTCTCTCTACCCAGGCTGTGTTGCTGACACGCCCCTGTTCCGAAATCATTACCCTCTGTTCCAAAAACTCTTCCCTCTGTTCCAGAAGTACATTACAGGGGGTTACGTTTCTCAAGATCTGGCAGGGGAGCGGGTAGCAGCAGTGGTTGCCGATCCCGAATATCGCCAATCGGGAGCCTACTTTAGTTGGGGAAACCGCCAGAAGGAAGGTCGCAAAGCTTATGTTCAAAGGGTTTCTCGCCAAGCTCGTGATGATGCAAAAGGCGAGCGGATGTGGGATTTGAGTGCAAAGCTGGTTGGACTTGCCTGATACTGGATTTCTAGGGGGCTTTGCCCCCACATCCTCTTTAAACCCAATCCTGCTTTCAGCAACGCCTCCAATGTCCTGCAGAGGTTTTCAGTTGAATTAGCTACATTCTTGCAGGGGCCAGGGGTTAGGGGCCAGGGACTAAAGAGGGGCTTATGCATTTGAAACTAGCTGTAAGCAACCTGGCGACAGCTATACTAATCACCGCCACTCCTGTTGGATTGTGATTTGCCGAATTTGCATAGCTTGCTGAAATAGATGGGTTGGGAAAGCCTGTTCAACGGTCCAAACTCCTGGCTGGTTCAAATCTCCGGCAAGAATAGACTGGGCGATAGTGCCTGCACCTAAACCCGTTGCTGTTGCGGCATCGGGATGGGTAAAGGTAGCACGATAGCAGGCAGATTTCCCATCTTTTTGGCCTTTGACTTCTGCCTGCATGGCAACTCCCGTCCCGCTGAAGCGATCGCTCACCTGGGTCATCATCTGACTCACCCGTGACAGAATTTGAACGGCTTTAGGGTGCCGGATGACGGTTCCCGGAAACCAGTTGGCAACCATCCAGGTGAGGTGATTGTAGAGGTCGGGAACGGTTCCAAACTTAACGATAACGGTTTGCACAGGAAAGTTCTCTGCCAGCGTGAAGGACTCTGGCATATCAAACCAGTAAACACCCGTGCGACCAAAGGGTTGGGGAAATTCAACAATTTCTCGTCCGGTATAGGGTTTAACCTCCTGCCACTGGCCCTGTAGCCAGACCTTAAATGGATGCTGGAGGGTTAGGAACGTGGTCTGCATGACAGCTTCTCCAGCCCCTCCAGATCCTGCTACTGCATAGCTCAAATGAATTTCTTCTGGTACTTCTAGCAGTTCAACCCCCTGGCGAGCCATGCTATTGGAAATTCCAGGAAAAACGCCCGTGTTAATTACAGCAGTAATTCCTGCTGCCTGAGCCTCACTCCGGTAACTCAAAACTGTGCGGGTGAAGTTGCGATCATCGCTCACATCGATGTAATGGGTACCATGCTCAATGCAAGCCTTTAGAACAGACGCATCTCGATAGCGAAAAGGTCCAGCGCAGTGGATGACTAAATCACTGGCGGCGATCGCTACCTCCACTCTCGCCTGATCTGCCAGGTCAAGCATCTGAAACTGCACCCGCTCTGTAGGATAGCCCTTCAGATCACCAGTAGCTATATCGGTTCTTCCGGTAATTGTGATGTGTGCTTGGCTGTGGGCCAAAAGATCAGTAACCACACCCCGACCAATTCGTCCCCTCCCACCCAATACCAGAATCCGACTGACCATTATTTTCCTCAAAGCGTATTAATATCTGGACTCCCATGGGCTACGCTTTGCTGAGGCAAAGGATTTTTGTTGCCGATAGAAGACTGAAATCGCATCGATGACAACCGCCGCGATCGCCCCCCAATACAACCAAAGTAACAGGGGTGTTTGCAGATATAGGTAAACCACAATGCCCAAAGCGATGCCAAAATAAAGACTACCCCACACTAGAAATCGAGGCTTCCAACCGCGGTGCTGCTTAATCTGGAGCGTCAAGGGATGCTCAACTTGAAAGCCTGCAAGGGCACAGATAAATGTTAGTGTCGTTGCCCAAGTGCATTGTTGGGCGGAAGCAACTCCCGTCAGGAAGGATACGAATAACATGACATAAACCCCATGCCTTGGGGAGAATATCGGGTGATACCAGGCTGGGGCACGGGAAACAGCAGTTGCAGGCTGGGCAGCAGCAGGTTGTGCGAGGTTGGGTTGAGAAGTTGCCATAAGCTAAATGATAACCTGTGCGATTAGTGGCTTGAGCTGTTCAAAATGCCCTGCTATTGCCTGGTTCGTTTTTATAGACAATCCAGCATTTGCTGGCTTACAGCCTTTGCCCAACGCTCAAAATTGTCCGAGGCAATTGTGCCACCTAAAGGTTCAGCCTTCTGGATTGCAATAGTTTTCTGTGTTTGATCATCCATACTGTTCACCGCTCTGGAACTATCTTCAGGCTGGCAAAAATGGCTCTCCTGAAAGTTTGGTGTAAGCGATGCTTGTCACCAAAACAAAATCAATATTTCAGGGATTTTGTTTGAGATGAAAGAGTAGCGTAAGCTACCCTTTTACCAGCAAGCCGGGAGAACCGCAAAAATCTGGAGATTCAGGACACAGTTGATGCAAAAATCACATGATCTAAATGCATTAATCACGTAGGAAATTTCAACCTGGACTATGCTTCAGCCTGAAACAAGTTCAGCATTTAGTTCTAATCTTCCCATGCTCGCTCCTATCAAAAATACTGAGCACATTCATCAGCAACGTTCGACTTATTTGCCCTCTCAGTCGATTACAGCCAGTGTTCATGATCCTTTGCCTCGCCATTCCTCGGCTAACGCACTGAAAAGGAGTTGGTCATAGAGCACTCCATCGAGAAGTTGATGCTGCCGCAGACAGCCCTCTCGCTGGAAACCGAGCGATCGCAATCAAGCGATCGAGGCATGATTAAACGCCGCAGTATCAGCCATGACCTTGTTCAACCCTACGACTTGAAGTAGATAATTGATCAAAAGCCACAACCCTTATTGGTAGTGCCTAAATCGTAATGATTTTGAGTCGTCCATGATGGCGGCTGGCGCCGCTCATCACTCCCTTGTTAGGTCTACCCCCTTATTTTGTATAGCCTTGACGGCGGTAGTCTACTCCCTTGAAGCTAACCCAAAGTCCTCGAAGTGAGACTCGAATTGATGGATGCGATCGGGGTTGCGGTTTCTTAAGGCTTGAGGGAGCACCGTAACTGCAAAGCCCACCCGTTCAAACCGTGGCTTCCAGAGGATGCAGAATGACCAAAAGGTTGAATAGCATACGTGTTACCTATAAGCGTTGATTATCAACTATGTCAGGATTTGTTAATTTATTCTGAGCTATTTCGCAGGCATTGCCCCGATTCTGTAAAGATAGATACAGAAATCGTTTGAGTTGCTTCTCCTTGACTGCACTGAGAAAAAGTAACTCAGTGGGTTTGGTGACTTTGAGCCGGAGAAAGCCTATGTCCCTTCAAACAGCTTTAGATTATGCCCCAGCATTCCCACTAGAGCGGGCGGTTGCTGATGGTTGGAACCCTGTGTGCCACATTACCTACAACCGAGATATCTGGGTGAAATTGATCCAACCTCCCAGCGACTATGCCTTTGATGAAGCGAAGTTGCTCTGCCAGGAATCTCCAGAGACCTGGGTTGCCTGGGTGCCAGGCCACGGCGAAGTAGTGCTTGATCGCAACCAGTTCTATTGTTGATTCAGACAAGTCTGGTACAGGCAAGCAGGCAATTCAGGTATTCTACGGGTTGAGCGTAATAAACTGAGTTGGCGATTGATTGGGATGAAATGTTTGAGTATCTACCGGGGACGATAGTAGAACTCAAAGATAATCCTGGCTATGTGGCTGCCTCTTGGGCGGCACCGGAGCGATTGGTGATGAAGGCAAGCCTCCCAAGGAACCCCATTTGCCTCCGCTCAAGTCCCCCGTCTGCAAGCGATGATCATCAAAGCGATGCTCATCAAATGTGCCGCCAGGGTGAGCGTGTCTATACAGCAAGTGTTCGTCGAGTTAGCCGCTTGTTGTCCGTTTGCTCAAGAATTCCGTCAAATTAGGCAACCCTTAGTCTTCTCAAAGGAGCTGTCCTGGGGCTAATTTGAGCCTTGTTGTAGGAGTAGTGGGTCTATTGAGCGCGTTTTGCGACTCTTTTCACCCTTTGCGATCATTCTTTTTCATCTTTTCAGGATGTAGTTCATGGTTGAGTTCATACTGAACTCTTATTTGCCCAGTTTGGGCTTCCTTCTCCAGCTTGCGCTACCCCTCATGAATAATGCAGGCTAAGGGAGATCCATTCTTGCTGAAACAGGGCAACGGCAATCTCCTAGAGCCAGTCGCTCTTGCCACGCAGTGTTAGCCATCTTTGCTACCAGGGTTATCAAAATCGGCTCAAAGTGCTCAAAGAGGTCGCTCTTGCCACGCAGTGTTAGCCATCTTTGCTACTGTTCAGGTGGAATAGCAGTCTCTAAATCTGAGCGAACTTCAGGGAGGTAAAGCCGAGCCTCACTGGCATCATACTCGAACAACTCGGCATAACGCCCCCAATCTACCGCCGTTGCAAACTGGCGCTCGGCTTCTTCGTGGGGGAAATGCTCGTCCCAGAGGTCTAAAAAGAAATCTGCCCGCATAGAGCCACTACGCTTTTCTCGCAGAGTTTGGACAATACTGTTCAAAACGGGAATGTGGGTAAGCGCTTGCTGCCGAAACAGATCCTTACTCCGAAGGATTGTTGTTGTGGCAAAGTCTCGTCCGATATCCGTTAGCTGCACATCCCCCTGAGAAACTGTAGCAAACCCTAGCAGGACAGCCGCATCCAGAATTGGTAAAAGATCGTCTACGGCAAGCTGAAGTCGTTCAGCGAGGCGAGGAATATCATCGGTGCCTTCGGGTTGATCCACGATGAGTTCTAACAATCCGCTAATTCCCCCAACCCGCACATGGGGCAACGCTGTGGCATAGGGAGAGGTCATGGCTGGAGCTGCGGCTGTACCTGTCTTAACCGCTACCTCGCCGGTCACCTCAATTTCGGGATTGGTCATGACGGTATAGATGTAGTCTACCAATGAGGCAAAGCGGGGATGGGCGCGATCGTGGGGACGGGGCAAGTCAATCACGACTTCTCCTCGGATGCGACCAGGATTGGAACCTAAAATGACAACGCGATCGGCTAGAAATACCGCTTCTTCGATGTTGTGGGTGACGATCAAAATACTTTTCGACGGAAAACTATTCGCATTCCACAGATCGTCAATTTCACCCCGCAGGTTTTCCGAGGTCAGCACATCGAGGGCACTAAACGGTTCGTCCATAAATAGAACCTGGGGTTCTAACACAAACGCCCGTGCAAAGCCGACTCGTTGTTTCATGCCACCTGAAAGCTCTTTGGGATAGGCACTCTCAAACCCATCTAGACCCACGATGTCAATTGCTTTTAAGGCACGCTGGCGGCGTTCTTCTCGTTTAACTCCCCGCGCTTCTAAGCCCAATTCCACATTCTCCTGAACCGTTAACCAGGGCAATAGGGCAAAACTCTGGAAGACCATAGCAACATCGTTATTCGCACCTCGCAGGGGCTTCCCGTTACTGAAGACTTTGCCCTCGCTTGGCGGAATCAAACCCGCCATAATTCGTAAGAGGGTACTTTTGCCGCTACCACTGCGTCCTAACAGGGCAACCACTTCACCGGAATTCACGGATAAACTCACGCCATTGAGCACCGTAAATTCTCCTTTCCCATCCGGCAGGGGAAATCGCTTAGAAACATTTTCTACGGCGATCAAAATGTCTGGGGTAACGACTGTAGTCATCAAAAATATCTCCCGATTAATGGGTGAGTGATTCTAGATAATGGCTGATATTTCTCATGCAACAGATGCCCTGAGGATTGTTCACCTCGCAACCGCACCGCCCTGCTTTGAGATGAGTTGCGATCGCGACTTTCACTGACCGATCTGGATTGCTAAGAGCCTCTTGAATTCGTTTGCGTGTCCAGCCAAAACAGTAACAAACGGAACATTATCCCCCTCGTTTTTTTGAAAGACAGGCACTTTAATATCTTCAGTGGTAAACGTTTGTCCCTCCGCTGAAAAATATACAACTGGACAGCTAGAACTTTCACAAAAACGGTAGGAAGTTTGGGGATTAAGCTGCTCAAGGGCTGTCGGCAAGAGAAGACTTTTGAGCGTGATAAGCTTGACCAGTTTTCCCTGGCGATGGTTATGGGGACATCGGAACGGATCAGGGCGATCGCCCAATTCCATTTCGGAGCAACAACGATGCATGATCGCTTCTTTCCTGTAGAACTGTATGCCATACCTGGTAGACAGTACCATGAAGTTGAATTGGCCAATCAGTAACCCTATTGTCTAGCGGCGGCTGAGAATCCAGATTCCGCTAGAGCTAGACAAGGTTCACCACGACAAGGATTAACCTCAACTACCACGTGGGACAGATTCAGGGCAGTTAAAAGCTTTTTGTAGTGATCCGGGGATTGAGGATAGTGTGTAACCAAGGCAATGGTGGCAGCTAGATGATTGGGTCCCAAGCACCATACATGCAAGTCTGTAACTCGATTGTCAGCATCGGCCTCGATTAGGTTGAGAATATCTCGTTTTATCTGAGTGTCAGCAGAGCCATCTAATAAGATGATGCCTGTTTCTCGCACCAAGCCATAGGCCCATAGACTAATGACAACGGCTCCCACCAATCCCATCACGGCATCTAACCAAACCCAGCCCAAAAATTTTCCGACGGCCAGCGCCACGATCGCCAAAACCGAGGTCAAGGCATCGGCGAGAACATGGAAGTAAGCTGCCTTGAGGTTGTGATCGCTGGGCGTTTCGGCATGGGAGTGGTGATGGTGGTGATGACTGTCAGGAGGGTGATGATGGGTTTCTCCGTGGTGGTGATGCCTGGCGGAGCCTTGTAATAACACAGCACTCAGCACGTTGATGCTCAGACCTAAGACCGCAATGGCGATCGCCTCGTTAAACTGAATCATGTAAGGCTGCATCAAACGGAGAACTGACTCTAATGCCATGATCAGAGCCACTACCGCCAGAGCAACTGCACTGGTAAATCCCCCCAATACGCTGACCTTGCCAGTCCCGTAGGTATATCTTGGATTGTGCGCCTGCTGACGCGCATATCGATAGGCAAATATCGTAATTCCAAAGGCGGCCACGTGAGTCGCCATATGCCAACCGTCCGCCAGCAAAGCCAGCGACCCTAGCGCAAAACCGGCAGCCACCTCCACAATCATGGTGACAAAGGTAAGGCCAAGCACGAGTTTAGTATTTCGCTCTGCCCGTGCAGGAGGACTCAGAAAATTGTGGTGATGTTGAAATGAATCAAGGCTGTGAAAATGCATCGGTATCTCCAAATATGATCAGATCCTTGATAATCTGAGCTACCCATCAAAGATGGTATTTTGCCTCAGCAAGCTGGTAGAGTCGTCGCCACAATAGGCGGTTCAACCCAACTACGAATAAGCTCATCATGCTGATGCCCAGCGTAATGCGGGGCCAGTCGCCTATTGTTGTTGCTTCAGCGATGTAGGCCCCTAACCCCGTTGCCGTTAAGGTCGTTGATCCCCAAGAAACAATTTCTGAGACGATGCTAGCGTTCCAGGCTCCACCACTGGCGGTTACGCCTCCCGTCACCCAGGCAGAGAAGATGCCGGGAATAATCAGCTTCTTCCAGCGTTGCCAGCCCTTTAAACCAATATCATCTGCCATTTCTCGCAGATCGGTGGGAATGCTCTGAGCGCCTGCGATCGAGTTAAACAGGATGTACCACTGTGCCCCCAGCGCCATGAGTAAAATGCTGCCCCATTCAATGCTGATGTTGGTGCGAATGAAAAACAAGGTGGCAAACGGGAAAATGAAGTTGGCTGGAAACGAGGCGAGGAACTGGACGAGGGGCTGAAGCGCGCGCGCCAATTTGGGATTAAACCCGATCGCTACTCCGATGGGTGTCCAGATTAGGGTGGCGAACAGCAAGAGCACTGTAACTCGAAGCATTGTGAGAACACCCAACCCAAAAGCTATGAACACTTCACTAATGCCCACGGTGGTCACGATAAAGTGCAGTACCCAGGCGACTAGAGAACCAATAATGACAAGCAAGATCAGGTTGTAGAGGCGATCGCTCTGCTGTTGCTGCGCTGGATCAACCTTAAAGGTGGCTTGGGTTCGGGTGAGTCTGGACAGAAGGCGATTAAGAGTTTCCGTAATAGGTGTTAGTGCCTTGCCCAGCATTCGCGGAATTCGTGCCGTTTGTAGCAAGTCATAGACCCATGATTCGGGAGCCTCAGCAGACGCGCTCTGTTCCATCCGAAACTTGTCTGACCAGGCAATTAAGGGTCGCCAAAAGAGTTGATCTACCAATACAATCACGATCGCAATCGTGAGCAGCGCCCAGCCTAATGCAGTCAGATTTTCAGCCGCGATCGCCGCAGCGACATAAGAACCAATCCCCGGTAACGTATATTCCTGATTCAAGACACTAATGGCTTCACTCGCCGCCACAAAAAACCAGCCGCCACCAAAGCTCATCATGGCGTTCCATAAGAGTCCGATCGTCGCTGAAGGCACTTCCAGCTTAGTAAATCGTTGCCAGCGCGACAGGTGGTATAGCCTTGCAACTTCGTCCAGTTCTTTAGGAACCGTCCGCAATGATTGATAGAAGGAAAAGGTCATATTCCAGACTTGGCTGGTGAAGATGGCAAAAATAGAAGCTGCCTCCAATCCCAGCAAACTGCCTGGAAACAACGCAATGAATCCGGTCACGGTAATTGAAAGAAACCCCAATACGGGAACCGATTGCAAAATATCAAGCAGCGGAATCATCACCCGCTCTGCCCGTCGGCTATTGGCCGCAATATAGCCATAGACTAGCGTGAACACCGTCGAAAAAAACAGAGCGATGAACATTCGCAGAGTCGATCGCCCCGCATAGTAGGGCAAGTTACGCGGATCGAGATCAATGGCAGGCACAATATCAGGGGGTTCAAAGCTGACCAACGCCCCAGCCCCTATACGAGTCACTAACGCCAGTAAAACCAGCGTGCCAAGTATAACGGCGACATCTGCCAATCCAAAAGGAAAGCGTCGTAACGCTTCGGGAGTTGGAAAGGTTTTCATGGAGACCTCACAACCTGTCGTTTAGCAAAAACAACCCTAGTGTCTCACTGATTTCTCCATAATGAGAACGATTCCAAGCATGAGCCTGGATTTTTTGTGTGGGGCAGGGAGATACAGACGGCTAACAGCAAAACCGATTTGCAGTGAATGCATTAACTTGAGCAAATGGGGAGCCTACGTCAACGGTTGTGCAAGGTTGGCTCAGAGCTACCAACGACGCTTTAGCCATTGGCTGCACAATCCTCGCATGAATGTTCAAAGGCTCTATAACCCTTCACGCGCAATCTGGGCTTTCAGCTCTCGAATCTTCCTGGGCATGGATATCGTCGTTGATGCTATATCCTATTTTCTCACTTCCCTTTCTTTCAATCCACTGTTACACCGCATTCCTGCGTACCTTTACTCGTAACCGACTCAAATGCGGCCCAAAGTCTCCACAGAAAACGTTTTGGATTCTACTAGAAAATATAGCTATAGCCACCAGGCTTAGGACGGGGTGCAGGGGGGGAACCCCTGGCTGGGGGCGAAGCCCCCAACCCCCCCTTAAACCCAGTGTCCTAAGCAACCTGGCGACAGCTATAAAATTGGGGAGTCAGGGGAACCGAGGGGGGTTATTGTCCAGGTCAGCACAGATATTATCTCTCCCAGGGCAAATCTCCCACTTCCAGAAATTAGCTGGTAAACTTCTGTTAAGAAGATGAGGAGAGCAGACTGTGTCATCCTCCGAATGCAGCTTTAGATGCCAGATTTATCCTCATGTTAGAAGGCTCGATACTTTATCAGTTAAAAACAGCCCATCAACCCGGTCAGGTTGGTAAGCGATCGCTCAATTTTGGCGTCTATTACAAAAACACACTGGTTGCCCTGTGTCACGCATTGGAGGACTGCATTCTGACGGCAAGTAGCAAGCCGCTGGTGATTGCGGCCTTTCAGCGGGGCAAATGGTATTTGCAAGAAGCTGATCGCTATGCAGCCCTGGCAGAAAAATCGGAGCATGTGGTAATCATGGCGGCACCGGATACAGGTTTTGCAGAGCATCCCACCAGCCAGCGGGCTAATGTGGCGCTGGTCAATCTGGAACCCTCCGATCCGGTAGCCCAGGAATGGCATTTAATGATTCTGGCTCCTACCTATTCGGCCATGGTGCTGTGTCAGGAGCTTTCGGCAGAAGATTACGGCAAAAGCGGATTGCCACAACACGATTTAGAACGGAAGTTTTATGGCTTCTGGACGTTTGAAACGAATCTAGTGCAGGAAACGGTGGAACTGGCGATCGCCCATATTCATCGTTATAACCCCTCCCTGGCACAGGCGCTCACGGCTCAGATGCAAGCGATTTCTGCCCAAACCCATGAGCGGGATGACCTGGGAGCCGTTGTTTCCCGTGTTGTGACTTACCTTCAGGCGGGACAGGCAGACCTGAATCAGATAGGTCAAAGCGATCGCCTCCCTTTGCATCAGGACATTCTGGACAGCAACCTGCTATCGAATGAGGTGCAGGCATTCCTGCGAATGGCACAGTTGACTGACCAGGCCGATGCAATCAATCCCCATGCCGCAGCAGAAGTGGCAGCCCTGGCAGAAGCCATGGGTCAACTGCTCGATCTTCCCTCCTGGCAATTGAATCGGTTGAAACTGGCCGGTTTGTTGCATCGTCTGGCTCCCTTGCAGCGCACAGAAACCGTTCTCAGCCCAGTCGAGTTTCGCTATTCTGAAGACGCCAGTACTGCCCCCAGTTGTCCCCTGGTACCGGGAGCGCAGGTGGTACGGACAATGCCACGCATGAGGGCTATCGCCACCATCATCACCCACCAGACGGAACACTGGGATGGCAGTGGACAACCCGCCGGACTCGCCGGAGATGACATTCCGTTAGAATCCCGCATTTTAGGCCTGGCAACGGAATTTCAGCAGCGAGTTGCGTCCCTGCAAGCCGAAACTCGCAACCAGGAAGAACCGCTCACAACAGCGGAATGTATGGCAAAAGCACTGGCCGAGTGTCAGCAAGAGCAGAGCAAACGTTGGGATCCAAAACTGGTAGACACACTATCCCTTCTCGTTTGTGGCTTGCAGCAAGGGCTGAGCCTATCCGTCAACCTGCCCAAAATTTCAGCCGGACTCTGGCTCATTGATTCTCACTGTGGAGACAATTTGTTTGGAGAAGTTGTGGAGGAATTTGAAGTCAGGGGTTAGGGAAAAAAGAAAAGGGATAGGGGACAGGCGACAGAAGGAGTACTGCCTATCGCCAGTCGCCAGTCGCCTTCATTGAAACTCAAAACTCAATTGAAACTCAAAACTCAATCTGTCTATGAATCTCAGTACTACCATTGCCGCTAAGCTTGTTCCCGGTGCCAATTTGGAAGACGAAGACCTGTCAGGACAAAACCTCCAGGGGGTGAATCTGGCGGGTGCAAAGCTGACTGGGGCAAACCTGAACCGGGCGGCACTGAGTGGGGCATCGCTGGAAGGGGCAAATTTGATTGGTACGCAACTGGAAGGGGCTGATCTGCGGGCCAGTTTGATGGGGGCCAACCTGATGCAGGCAGATTTGACTGAAGCTGACTTGCGGGGAGCCAATCTGCGGGGTGTGAATTTGATGCGATCGCGCCTCAGCAAAGCCACCTTTGCCGGAGCGTTTCTCAGTGGTGCAAATCTAATGGGAGTGAACTTGCAGGGCGTTGATCTACGTGGTGCTGATTTACGCGGTGCCAACCTGAGCAATGCCAACCTGCACGGTGCCAATCTGCAGCAGGCAGACCTTCAGGGGGCGTTGCTCAACGAAGCCAACCTGGAAGAAGCAGATCTGCAAGGGGCCAATCTGGCTGGGGCCAATCTGGCTGGGGCCAACCTGCTGTGTGCTGAGTTAGAGAATGCCAATTTTAATGGGGCCAATTTCGCTGGAGCCTGTGTGGTAGGAACCGTGCTGGATAAAGGATAGTGTGTTCATCATCCATGAATGAAAATTCTCAGGTGAGGAGTGGTGCGATCGCCGTTCAGTTCAATCAAGTTGGGTTTACTGTTCAAAGGCGAACCCTGCTTTCTGACCTGAATTTTGCTATTCCCACAGGAGAATTTCTGGTGCTTCTGGGACGCAGTGGCTCTGGCAAAACCACAACCATGAAGCTAATTAACCAGCTCATCCTACCAACGAGTGGCGCAGTCCAGGTTCAGGGAAAAGCAACCACAGACTGGGACCCGATTCGGCTCAGACGGCAAATCGGCTATGTCATTCAAGAGATTGGGTTATTTCCCCATTTCACCATCGAACGTAATGTAGGCCTGGTGCCTGCTCTGGAAGGATGGAAACCTCTACAAATCAAATCACGCACCCATGAATTACTGCATCTGGTAGGGTTAGATCCCGTTCAGTTTGCTAATCGCTATCCCCATCAGCTTTCTGGAGGGCAGCGACAGCGAGTGGGGGTTGCCCGTGCTCTGGCAGCGGATCCTCCCATTCTGCTGATGGATGAACCCTTTGGTGCCCTCGACCCGATTACCCGTCTGGATTTGCAACAGGAGTTCAAACGATTACAGCAGGAATTGGGCAAGACAGTGGTGTTTGTGACCCATGACATTCAAGAAGCGTTTGTGCTGGCATCCCGCATTGGTCTGATGTGTGAGGGCAAACTGGTATTTCTGGGGACACCCAGGGAGTTTTTGAACTCAACCCATCCAGAAGCCCAAACTTTTCTACAAACCCTGCAACCCCGGCTCTCCTGAGAGTTAGTCATATAGCAGCCTGAATCCTTAACTCATTACCCCCTATCTATCGTTCATACCATCCACTCCCTATTCTGTCTGATGGCTCCAACCCCTTGAGTGCCTGTAAGCTAATGAATGAACATCAAGCAGTAGAAAAGCAATGATTCTTCCAGGTTCAGCCGTTCGGGTAATTAATCCTCAAGACACCTATTACATGTTTCAGGGCTCTGTTCAGCGGGTGAGTGATGGTAAGGCCGCTGTCCTGTTTGAAGGGGGTAACTGGGACAAACTGATCACCTTTCGCCTATCTGAGCTGGAAGAGGTGGATGTCACAGCAGGCAAGAAGAAGGGGAAATAGAGAAAATTTGGTTCTTCCGGCTTGCCGGTGAAAAAGTAGCTTACGCTACTTTTTCATCTAAAACAAAATCCCTGGAATATTGATTTTGTTTTGGTGATAAGCGTCGCTGATCACCAAGCTTTCAGGAGAGCCGAAAGCTTTGAGTTTTGAGTTGTAAATTAGAACAAATGAATTATATTGACTCAAGACTGAGAACTCAAAACTAGTAACGATCGCTATGCGTCTTCCGCTGCCGCAGTTCATAACTCGGGATCGCCGCCCCAATCACATCGCTGAGGTGATTGAAACGGCAACGACTGAATTTTTAGCCCAGTGTCTGGAGCCGGAAGATTTAAGTTTTCCTGTGATGCCCCCCTTTGGCAGTTGGGTCAAGGCGGTTGATGAGGAGTCGGGAAATCAAATTTACGGGGTGGTTTACTATGCCACCACCAGCCCCATTGACTCGGTTCACCGGGCACGAGCATTGGGGCTTTCCCTGCAGGAGTTGCGGGAGCAGCAACCGCAGATTTTTGCCATGTTGAAGACGGAATTCCGGGCGGCGATCGTTGGGTTTCAACTTCCCCTAGAAACTAAGAATGGAGGAGTTTCAGCTATTTACCAGCATCTGCCGCCCCGCCCGCCCCAAGTGCATCAGGCTGTCTACTGTTGCGACCCAGAGGAAATTGTGGAGTTCACTGAGAAGCTAGACTTTTTGCGCACCTTGTTGCAAATGAGTGGAGCCCCTGTGGATGCCTTAGTGGCCGCAACAATTCGTGAAATTTACAATCTGCGGCGGGCCGATCGTCGCTGGTTGGTGCAAGCTGGACGCCATCTCAGCTTGCTGCTGAAGGACGACTATGATCGTCTCCGCATCATCCTCAGCCAAGTTCATCTTTAAGGTAGATCTTTTCTAATAAGAGGCACAGAGCTTCTATCTTTCGGGCTCCAGGTGTGTTACAGAAATAGAGTCTACCTGTCTTTCTGTTTATGGAAACAACCCTGCAAGTTCTTCAGAAAGAGCCGATTGTTCCCTTTGTGGTTCTGCTGGCAGTCATTCTGGTGGTGCCCCCCTTGTTTGAACGAATCCGCCTGCCTGGGCTGGTGGGGCTACTGGCAGCAGGGGTGTTACTGGGTCCCAATGGGCTGGGATTACTTCAGGAAAAATCCCAGGCACTGAAATTGCTCTCAGATATTGGCCTGGTCTACCTGATGTTTGTAGCGGGGTTGGAAGTAGACCTGGAGCAGTTCAACAAGACCAAGCATCGCTCTATCGGATTTGGCATTTGTACATTTCTAGTACCTCTGATTGTAGGAACGATTGTAGGGCGAACATTTGGCTTTGGTTGGAATGCATCTATCCTGATTGGTTCACTGTTCGCTTCCCATACATTGCTGGCTTATCCCATTGTCAGTCGCCTGGGGGTTGTGGGCAATGAAGCTGTGACCATTACGATTGGAGCCACCATTTTTACCGATATTGCCGCATTGCTGGTATTGGCAGTATGCATCGGCATCCATGCGGGGGATTTCACCCCTCTGAAATTGGCGACGCTACTGGGATCGCTGATCATCTATACGGTCGTTATTCTGTTTGGATTCAACTGGGCGGGGCGGGAATTTTTTCGTCGCTCTGGGGATGAGGAGGGCAATCAGTTTTTGTTCGTCCTGCTAGCAGTTTTCCTGGCGGCGGTCGGTGCCCAGTTAATTGGGGTTGAAAAGATTGTAGGGGCATTTTTGGCAGGGCTGGCGGTTAACGGAGCTCTGGGACACGGCCCGGTCAAAGAGAAGGTGATGTTTGTCGGGAGCGTCCTGTTTATCCCCATTTTCTTTGTGGACATGGGATCGCTGATCAATGTACCAGTGTTTATTCGCAGCCTGACAACTCCTCAAACTCTGGGATTGACAGTGGCGATCGTGTTGGGGTTAATTCTCAGCAAATTTCTGGCCGCATTCATCGCTGCCTGGATGTATCGCTACAACAGGCGAGAAATGATGGTTATGTGGTCGCTATCGATGCCTCAGGTGGCGGCGACGCTGGCGGCAACCCTGGTTGGCTTTCGGGCGAACCTGCTGACTGAGAATGTCCTCAACAGTGTGATTGTTTTAATGTTGGTGACATCGATTTTGGGTCCTATTCTAACTGCTCGCTTTGCCCCAGACTTGGTGGTAGCAGACCTGGAACCAGAGGAGGTTACGGGTTCTCTAAATTGGGATGAGAGTGAGGGTAATTCATTGACGGTCGTTGTGCCCGTCTATAACCCAAAGACTGAGCGGTACTTGCTGGAACTGGCAGCGTTATTAGTTCGGAGTCATTCTGGGTGCATCGTACCACTGTCGATCGCCCCCGGACACATCCATATGAACGACCCGCAAATCACCAATACCCTGAAACGGAGTCAGGCCCTACTGGCAGCCGCAGTAGAGTTGAGCCGGGAGATGGGGGTGGAAGCGAAACCTCTGATTCGAATTGACGACAGCATTGCTCAGGGAATTAACCGGGCCAGCCGAGAGCAAAATGCCAGCCTGGTGGTGATGGGATGGGGACGCCGCATGGGGTTCCAGGCTCGCTTATTTGGCAGTGTAATTGATAGTGTGCTGTGGGGGTCCCATTGCCCGGTTGCCATTTCGCGTCTGCTGGAGTCTCCCACGACCATACAGCGAATTCTGGTACCGATTGAAAACCTGGCCCCGCGATCGCTCTGGGTGATGCGATTCGCGCAGGTATTAGCCGAAGCAACACAGGCGCAGGTCACCCTATTGCATGTGTCCGATCCCACCGCTACAGGCCGATTTGCCAATCGCCCCGGAGCAGCGAGGATTGCCTGGGTGCGTTCTCAACTGGAACTGCTGGCAGACAAAGTCTCACCCAACTCGCCACCACAAATCGAAATTGTGTCCGATGACGATGTGGTGAGAGCGATCGCCTCTGTATCCAAATCCTACGATCTGGTGATTCTGCGCTCTTCTCCCCGTCGTACCAGTGCGGGAGGATTAGCCGTCAGCGACATCATGCCCCGCATGGCTGAGCGATTAACCTGTTCCGTCATTATGCTAGGGGAACCTCAGCCAGGTGCAACCGCTGGCTTGATTGGTGTAGACACTGAAAAGGCTAAGCAGCCGCCTTTTGAGTTAGGAAGAGCGGAGGGGTGAAGGTCAGTTGTCGCCCCCCGCTTCTTCTGCTTAACGCACTTTGCCATCCGGCATCACCGCTCCCTGTAACTGGGCATTAGTCAAATTCGCACCGTGTAGTTCTGCCTGCCTCAGATCAGCCCCACTGAAGTTGGCCTCTGCCAGTTCCGCAAAGATCAGTGAGCTGCGTTTCAAATTGGCCTGGCGCAAACATGAGCGAATCAAACTTGCTCCACTCAGATTCGCGCCCCCCAAATCAGCATTCTGAAGATTTGCTCCTGTCAGGTTTACCAAACTCAAGTCTGCCTGTTGCAGGTTGACATTTGAAAGATTGGCTTGTTCCAGACGGGTTTCACTCAGCTTTGCGCCGCTCAAATTCGCCCCCTGCAAATTTGCTCCTTGTAGATCCTTGCCCACAAGCTCAACTCCTTGTAGATCACAAGCCTGACACTCTTTTGTTATCAGCAACCCAAAAACTCTCACCTCACGACGCTGAAGCAGTATCACGCTCCCCACGATCAACAATCCCAGGATGAGTAGATTTCTTGTTTTCACAATGTTATGGCAGGAGTCATGGCCGTCTACTCATCAATCCACTGACCACCTTACCCTTTCCAAAGCAATAAAATAGGGATTGGTTCGACTCATGTAAGAATTGTCTAAAATTTTGTAAGTGATAGAGGGGCAACCTGTCCTGCGTGTGGAGCCGTGCTGTGTGCTAGATCCTTTCTTTAAGTCTCCTGGTAAGTTCATCGCCGTTCTCATCATCCTGGCTCTGGGCGTTACGGGTTGGGGAATTTTCCTGGCATTACGCCCCTCTTCAACCAATCAGGCTGCCAGTACCTCTCCCTCTCCGCTGTCATTCCCCAGCCAGCCAGAGGAAGCAATTTCGGCTCTGGGGCGTTTGGAGCCTGGAGGGGAGGTTTTTTGTGTGGCAGCTTCTTCTTCCAGTGGTGGTTTTAGCAGTGTGATTCGCAAATGGATGGTGAAAGAGGGCGATCGCGTCAAGCAAAATCAGGTCATTGCGGTGATGGATACCTACGATCGCCTTTACACCTCTGCCCTTCAGGCTCAGGCTCAGGTGCAGGAAGCCCAGGTACGGGTTGCTCAGGCAAAGACTGGGGCCAAGCCCGCAGAGATCCAGGCCCAGCAGGCAGAAGCAGCTCGCTGGGAAGCCGAACGGGCCAATGCGCTGGCAGAGTACCAGCGTTACGAACGGCTTTACAAGGAAGGTGCCATTTCTAAATCCGAGCTGGATAGCCGCTTCTTGACTCTGCAAACCACCACCCGACAGATTGAACAGGCAATTAGCAAAGCCAATAGTCTGGCCCAGGTACGCCCGGTGGACGTACAGCAGGCAGAAGCCCAACTTCAGGTGGCGATTGCAAACCTGCAACGGGCAAAGGCTGAACTGGAAACGGCGGCGGTTCGTTCTCCTATCACAGGACAGATACTCAAAATTCGGGTGAAGGAAGGAGAACAGATTGGTACTCTGGGCAGTACAAACAGTCAGGAGTGTAACGGTGTAGCCGAATTGGGCAAAACGGACCAGATGTATGCTGTTGCCGAAGTCGATGAAACCTCGATTTCCAGGGTGAGGCCAGGGCAACGAGCCAGCGTTACCAGCCTGAGTCAGGCTTTCCCTGGTAGTCTGTCTGGCACTGTTGAACGAGTAGGTCTGCAAATTCGCAGGAATGATGTATTGAACACCGACCCCGTTGCCGATACCGATACCCGTGTGGTTGAAGTCAGAGTGCGGCTAGACGACAGCAGACCCGTTGCCAGACTCACCAATGCTAGAGTCAGCGTTAAGATTGCTCCGTGATGTTTGCCATTCCCCTTGCCTGGTTACAACTGAAAAGAGAACCCATCCGCCTTCTGGTTGCTCTTGCAGGAATTGGATTTGCGGTTATTTTGATGTTCGTTCAAATGGGGTTTCAGGATGCATTGTTTGACAGTGCCGTGCGGCTGCACCGGAACCTGAAAGGGGATGTGTTTTTAATCAGTCCGCAATCAACAGCGCTGATTGCAATGCGTAGTTTTTCCCAGCGTCGCCTGTACCAGGCGCTGGGCTATGAAGGGGTTGAATCGGTCAGCCCCATCTACCTGGGATTTGCTTTTTGGAAAAACCCGGTGAATCGCAATACGCGCAGCATTCTGGCGATCGCCTTTGACCCGGCAAATCCTGTATTTGGCCCCGAAATTCTGCCTGATCTTGATCCCATCCGGTTTCCCGATGTGGTGCTGTTTGACGATAAATCAAGAGAGGAATTTGGTCCAATCGCAAAGCTATTCAACGAAGGAAAACCCGTAATCACGGAAATCGACGGTCGGCGGGTCACCGTGGGGGGGCTATTCAGTCTGGGAGCTTCCTTTGGAGCCGATGGAAACTTTATTACCAGCGATCTGAACTTTCTTCGTATCTTTAGCAGACGCAAACCGGGGCACATTGATGCAGGCTCAATCAAGCTAAAGCCCGGAGCCGATGTTCAGAAAGTGGTGAGTGCCCTGAAGCGGGATATGGAAGATGTAACCAGGGACGTTAGAGTTTTAACGAAACAGGAATTTATTGAATTTGAACAGAAATACTGGAAAGACAGCACCGCCATTGGCTACATTTTTACCCTGGGAGCGGCGATCGGCTTTGTCGTTGGTACAGTTATTGTTTACCAGATTCTCTACACCGATGTCACAGACCATCTGGCAGAATATGCCACATTAAAGGCAATGGGTTACAAAAACCTTTATCTACTATCGGTGGTCTTTCAGGAAGCTCTCATCCTTTCGGTTTTAGGGTATATCCCTGGATTTTTCCTTTCCATCGGATTGTATAAACTAACTCAAAATGCAACTTCTCTACCCATTGGTATGACAACCGCCAGGGCAATTCTGGTTTTCTGTTTAACGGTCATGATGTGCCTCATTTCCGGTGCGATCGCCGTCCGCAAGGTTCAAGACGCAGACCCAGCTGATATTTTTTAGTTGTTATAAGTAGCTGAGTGCAATTAAATTTGAGTGCAATTAAATTAAAGATGGTTTTGGGGGTGGAGGGGGTGACCCCCTGCCTGGGGGCAACGCCCTTGCCCCCGTCATGCCCAGGCAAACGAAGTGGCTCAAGCAGCTTTAAAAAAATTGCCCCAGCGAGTTGAACAATTGAGTTGGCAATATCCAGGGGCAGACATCGAAGTCTGGGCGTTTGATAAACATTGCTTGGGACTCAAACCCATCATTGGTCAAAGCGAGGACAACGTCCCAATCCCAGAGGGCCAATCCCAGAGGGTCTCCACGTTGAGTTCTTGCCGCCTGATTCTCCTGAACTCCAGCCGGCAGAACGCCTGTGGTCATTAAGTGATAAACCTCTCGTCAATCGCAAGTTTGAGTCCTTAGCTAAGTTGGAGGAAACCCTGGCCAGACGATGGGTCACCCTTTCAGCGATGCCAGAAGCCATCTGTCAGCCCACCCTTTTTCACTGGTGAAAGGGAGGCTAAGATAGTGCTATTTTACCATCCGGGTTCCGTATGATTTGTGAAAAGAGAAGACTTCGTGAAAAGAGATTCCATCGGAGTCCCTTTCCACAATCCAGATAGGATTGCTATTTTACTTAAAGCACTAAGCAGGAGACATTAAGCGGGTTCCAGCACCACCTGTTGGTCCCTTAGGGCCTTTTACTTTTCGCGGTTTAAAGCCAGCGACCCTAAGAGAAGTATCTAATTGAGGTTGAACTAACGTTTGCTGGCGAGAGGTAGAAAGGAGAGAAAAGCCTACCGCTTGCTGATTGCTTTCTGGTGTTGTGAGCCCTGCCAAAGCCGCCGTAGCAAATAGGGTGACTAACTGAATACCAGACACCAAAGCTGCTACACCTATTTTTGTAGGAGGGACGCCCATAAAAATCAGCTGCTTTTCCAGTACTCTCATTGTATTCACTTAAGCCCAACCTGATCTGGATAGTTATGGAATTTTACTGAGTAATAGGGTTTCAGTAATTTCTACAACTGTTATTTTCCGTTTCATCGAATCTTCAGACAATATTTAATCAATTTTTCACCATTCGCCGTAGAAAATAACACTATCTACAGATACACTCTCTATCCAACTAATGGAAGATTTTACGGAATAATTTTTTTCTTTTCGCCCAGCTGGATATTTGACGCGTTACCCCCGGTTTGATGGCTTCAAGCAGATTCAATCGATCAAGGCGTTGCAAACTCTGCGTTGCAAACTCTTAAGTAGTGTGGCGATATATCTTTCAAGTTACTTTCTTTGGTACAGCATAGTTCACTTGGAGTGAATTCAATTCTGATTGAACACTTTCCAGGTGAGCCACAGAATCCAGGTGAGTTGCAGAATAAGTAGGTCAGTGCAATTTAGCTCATGTAAGTCAAGTTGTGTAAACATCTTCTCCAGGCTTGCTTAGGCTGACAAATAGAGTGAATAATCCCCAAAAACACCCCCGAAATGCAAGTGCTGATTGAGGGCGTCTTTGCCAAACACCGATTACTCAACCTGATCCAAAACTTCACTGTTTTTGGCGACTCTGGCTCTGGCCTGCGTAAAATCATCCCCGGATATCACCAATTTCAGGCCGTCCAGAAGGCGATCGCCAACACCATCGCCGCCATCCAGAGCGATCGCAGGTTGCTGAAAAGTAGTACGACTCGAAACAAAGTTTCGAGTATAGTGCAAATATTTCATATCCAGATTCAGCAATGCCTCTGTTTATACAAACCGGGTAAGTTGAACCCGGTAGCGGTCTTTTTTGGTGATAGCAATTTCGCCCACCTCAACCCGGCCTTTGCCGCGGATGGCAATCAGGTCCCCTTCTTTAACCGGGTAACTGGCACTGGTTGTTTCTTTCCAGTTAACTCGCACATCACCCGCCGTAATCAAATCCGCCATTTTGCTGCGGGACATGCCGAACCCAGCCGAGGCGATCGCATCCAGTCGCAAAGAAGCCTCTACGGTCGTCATTTCCTTTTTCTTTGGCTCTCGTACTTTGAGTTCGCCCAGGCTGATGGGTTGAGTTTTAACTGGTACAGAACGAACTTGCTTCAGGTTCATTTCCAGAAATTCCACCATCTCCGGAACGACGATCGCCTGTGCGCCCCGTTCGCCCAACACAATAATGTCACCCACCTTTCCCCGCACAATTCCCGTACCCAGAAGGGCTCCCAAAAAGTCGCGGTGGGTTGCCAGGTCAAACAGAAAATTTCCCGCAATTTCTAATGCGGCAAGTTCCACCTGATTGGAGTCGAGGGGTAACTCAGTACGGGCGATCGCCAACCTCTGGCGTTCCGCCTGTGGGTATCCACCCGATGCAATTGCATGAATTTCGGTCAACCGCCCGAATACTTGCTGAACCTCGCTATATTCTGGAGGCGAAAGGAAATCTGTCTGCACCGCTTCCCAGGTTTTGATAGCCTGCTCTGCCTGATCCAGGACTCGTGCTACAGCTTCACGATTTTCAACAGTCTTCAGTAATTCGTCTCGTGGCAGCATGACTCAAAATGCGATGGGCAAAACTCCATTGTATGCCCCCCTTTGGACTCCCAGGCACTGCCGTCACCTCCAGATAGGGAAAATTCCTCTCCGCTGTAGGGTTAGGGTTTCCAAATTCGCCCCAACAGCCCATTCCCTATTACCAGAGCAGAGAGAGCCATTTAGTATGCTAGATCTGTGGTAGCACCACCCAAAAACTAATCCCATGACGGTGAATCTACCATCTACTGCCCAGCCTGCCTACCTGACAGTCCTTTCCGAAGCGGTTGCCGCCTTTCGAGGGGAATCATCCAATCGTCCTCCCGCTGATGCGGTAGTCAATGCTTTGCTTCAGGCAGAAAAAGCTGCCAAGCAACAACGGCTGGTCTATCCTTTGCAGCCTCTCCTGGGCTACTGGCAGCTTTGTTTTGCAACTGGCACCCGCAAAGCCCGTCAACGGGGAGGAGTCCTGTTAGGGCGCGGCTGGTACATGCCAAAAGTGGCAAAGGCACAGATCTCGTTCAACGCCCTTGAGGGTTCAAGCCAGGGTAAAGTTGGCAATGAGGCTCGTCTTGGCCCACTTCTGGTGAAGTTTACAGGCCCTTGTAGATACCTGGGTAAGAAAAACCTGCTGGCATTTGACTTTACTCACATGCAAATTGCCCTGCTTGGGCGCACGCTTTACGAGGGAAACGTCCGTGGCGGCACCACTCAAACGCAAGCCTTTGAGCATCAGCCGATTTCTAAACTTCCCTTTTTTGCCTTCTTTCTGATAACTCAAGACTATATTGCCGCCCGTGGTCGGGGAGGAGGGCTTGCCATTTGGGTGCGGGAAGGGGGTAGATGAGTAGATGAGTGGATGGGCAGTTGGGAGATAGGTCAATGGATTTTCATCCACTCATTGACTCATCCACCCTTCTACTTCCTTTCTCCTTTCCCCACTCATTAAGCAGATTCTTCCTCACCAGCAGTACCGCTGCCGCTATCCCTCCCCTGAAGAATGGTAACTACCACTTGGTCAGGTTCAACCAGGGCCGTAACCCCCTCAGGTAAGTTCAGTTCACGAATGTGGAGTGAATCTCCCACATTCAGCCCAGACACATCAATTTCGATGACTTCTGGAATCCGGTCTGGGGCGCAGCGAACATGGAGTTCGTTAATTTGCAGATCTAGGGAACCGCCGCCTGTCTTAACCCCTGGGGCTTCACCAACCGTGTGGACTGGAACATCGACATCCAGAGTTGCGTGGGAACCAACCGAGAAGAAGCTGAGGTGATAGAGAGTTCCTTTCCATGGGTGGGACTGAACTTCTCGCAGCAAAGCCTTGCCTCTCCAGGGCAGGTCAGTTACGTTGATGTCAATCAGGGTGTTGTTGACGGAAGCATCTCGGACAAGCAACTCCGCAGCTTTGGCGGGCACCGCCAGGGAAACCGACTCAACCCCGTTGTGGCCGTAGAGTACGGCGGGGATCAAACCAGAATGCCGGAGGGCATTCGCTTTACTGTTAGAGGCGCGGGTTTGACATTCAAGTGAGAGTTCCATAGTGGTTGAGAAATGAAATGGGAGGAAAGAGAGATAGAGCGGGCAGGGGGCGGATGGCAGGATAGATTTACCCTGGCTTCCTTTTCCAGCTTGCTGACTTTAAACTTCTAACTTCTGGTTACCGGCTTCGTTTGTAGCCACACCATTGGTGTATAGCAGGGCTCGTTTGGGTCCGTGAATGGGGTCTTCCACGATGATGGTCTGATCCCGGCTTGCGCCCAGGGAGACAATAGCGATTGGTACCTCCATCAGTTCAGCCAGCACCTTCAAATAGTCCAGCGCTTGCTTTGGCAGGTCGTCCAGGGAACGGCAGCCAGCGGTGGACTGCTTCCAACCCGGAACGGTTTTGTAGATGGGCTGGCAGCGGGCAAACTGACGAGAGTTGCTGGGAAAGTCGTAGCAGCGTTTGCCATCAACTTCGTAGGCAACGCAGATTTTAATCTCGTCCAGTTCATCCAGAACATCCAGCTTGGTGATGGCGAGGCAATCCAGTCCGTTGATGCGAACTGCATAACGCCCAATCACAGCGTCAAACCAACCACAGCGCCGTTTGCGCCCGGTGGTTGTGCCAAATTCCGCACCCCGATCGCACAGGTGCTCTCCTATTGTGCCATGCAGTTCTGTTGGGAAGGGACCTTCACCGACACGGGTGGTATAAGCTTTGGCTACGCCAATCACGCGGTCAATCATGGTGGGGCCAACTCCTGTGCCGACGCAGGCTCCCCCAGCAACCGGGTTGGAAGAGGTAACGTAGGGGTAGGTGCCATGATCCAGGTCAAGCAAGGTTCCCTGAGCCCCTTCAAACAGGATGTTGCGCTTGCGCTTAATTGCGTTGTAGATCTTCAGGGAGCTATCAATAACATGGGGGCGGAGGCGATCAGCGTATTCCAGATACTCATCTATAATTGCCTGCGGGTCGAGGGGGGATAGTTCGTAAAGCTTTTCTAGAATGACGTTCTTGTACTCTACTGTCCAGCGCAGCTTTTTGCGCAGCGACTCCCGATCCATCAGGTCTATGATGCGGATGCCAGTGCGCTCCGATTTGTCGGCATAGGTTGGACCAATGCCTCGTCCAGTGGTTCCAATCTTGTGTTCCCCCCGGCGCTGCTCCGATGCCTGGTCAATCAAGCGGTGGTAAGGCATCGTTACATGAGCAGTCTCTGAGATGAACAGGTTTTCCGCTGAGATACCCAATTGCTCAAGCTGATCCAGTTCTCCAATCAGCACCTGCGGATCAATAACTGTTCCGCAACCGATGATGCACTCAGTCTCTGGATAGAGAATTCCAGATGGAATAAGATGCAGCTTGAAGACCCGATCTTTTACAACAACGGTATGTCCGGCATTGACACCGCCCTGATAGCGAACTACCACATCTGCTGACTTACTGAGCAGATCAGTAATCTTTCCTTTTCCTTCGTCGCCCCACTGGGCACCTACTACAACAACGTTAGCCAAGAGTTTTTGTTAAGCTAGAGTTTGCACAAATATCCATTATCAACAGCGGTTGATACCCCTGTCAATCGAAATCGAAAAAAGAAGTAATCTACAACACTCAGCAATTTTGCTGAAAGTTGTGCCTAATGCAGGGCAGTTCTTTGTGCATTTTCTATGATCTAAATTAAGATGCTGCAAACCACTTGGTATTTCTAGCATCGATCCCTGGTTAGAAGCGAAGTGTTTGGACAGGTATAGACTCAATCCCTCTAAGAGTTGTTTGACCGACGGCTCTACTTTGACCTCCCTGTTGATGAAATTTCGTACAATCCCTTACCTATAGAGAGGTGCCCGTGGCTCTGTATGCTGAACTCCACCGTCACCTTGGAGGCTCTGTTGTACCTCGTATTCTGTGGCGGTATCTGCAACGTTGTGATCCTGACCTAGCTCAACGATTTCCCAATTATCTAGAGTTTGAGGATTTTTACACTCGCCCGCGCAACACATTGGATGAATATCTGGAGTTGCACACTCTGGTTGAAAGCGTGCAGACAGCAGAGGCTTTGCCCTATTTTGTCTACCGTTTGATGCGGGGTGCCTACATCTTTGAAAACCTGGCTTACCTGGAACTGCGGTATACCCCCTATCTGCGGACGCCTGAACACTTGCCCCAGTCCCAACGGATCGAGATGATGGCACAAATTGTGGAAATTGTGGGCAAGGCCAGCCGATTGAATGAGTACCCGATTGTGACCAGCCAGATTCTTTGCATGCACGCTCGGTTGCCCTATGAGGTAAACCGGGCAATTGTTGATCTGGCAGCCCAGTCACCGGACTACGTTTGCGCGATCGACTTGGCAGGGGGCGATAATCACTACCGCGATCGCCTGGATGAATTTGTGGAATTGTATGCCTATGCGCGGTCTCTCGATATGAACACCACTGGACATCTGTATGAAACCCGTGAAGGTTGCTATCCGGAGCTGCTACCCTATCTGATGCGAATTGGGCATGGTATTCAAATTCCGCTTCACTATCCTCACCTGCTGAAAGAGGTCGCAGAGCGGGGGCAATGCCTGGAGATTTGCCCTACCACCTATCCCAAAACGGGCACTTTGAAGGATATTTCCGAACTAAAGCTGGTGTTTGATCGCTGCTTTGATGCCGGAGTTGATATTGCCATCTGCACAGACAATGCCGGACTCCATAACGTCCGGTTGCCGTTTGAGTATGAGAACCTATTAACTCACGACATCATCGGCTTCCAGGAGCTACAGGCCTGCCAGGATGCGGCATTCCGTCATGCCTTTGCCTGGCCCTACCGGCAACGTCCAGCATCGCTATTGAACGGGCTACTGCAAGTGGAGGGCGATCGTGATCGCTCCCTCGCTTCTATACACCCCGGCTAATCGCCTGTTCAATTTGTTTGAATTCCATTTCCAGCCGATCCTTCAACTTTTGAGGGATCGGACGGTTGGGATAGGAACTGTAGTGTCCTGCTAAAGAGTTTAGGGCCGTCCGCATAGTTGTGTAGGAGTTCAACCGGGCAACAGAATCTTCCCGCCGATAGTAAGACGAAAAGTCGTTAATTAGTTGACGCGCTTGCGCCTGAACAGCAACCTTTTCGGGCGAGTCATCGGGCAATTCAATTGCGTTTCTCAATACATTTACGACTGCCAGAGTATCCTGATTGTAGTCTCCAGTGATGCCAATCGAGCCTGCTGGCGCAGAAGAGCACCCCATAAGGCCAATGCAAACAACAAGGACGAGCGAGAGCAGGCGTGATAGATAGCGCTTCATAAGCATTCGCAAAACGACGGAACTACATTGTAACCTTCTATGAATCATCGAATCCTACTTATCGTACCGTGATTTAGGAAACTGGGGATCAGTCCCTAGCTAGGAATGGGGGAAAGAGAGCTGAGGGGTTGAACACTCATCACTCATCCACTCATCCACTGCTTTCCTCCTTCTACTTTTCCCGTCTGGCTTCTAACTTCTGGCTCCTGGCTTCTATAGCTTTACGCAGGTGCGTCAGGACATTGGAATTAGAGAGGGAGTGGGGGCTTCGCCACCAATACTTACACTAATACAAATCACCTAGCCCCACAAAAC
>JAIMBL010000297.1 GCA_023511615.1 Leptolyngbyaceae cyanobacterium HOT.MB2.61 | reverse complement strand
GGTATGTGGATATATAGCGGTAGTCATGGTGGCTAGGACGGTGTGCAGGGGTGGAACCCCTGGCTGGGGGCAAAGCCCCCACTCCCTCTCTCATTCCAATGTCTAACGCACCTGCGTAAAGCTATAGCATGAATTGGGTAGGGAAATTAGAAAACCTTGTCCCAAGGCTAAAATCATATCCCCTCTCCTGCAAGATTGACCTGAATTTATTCTCCGTCAGAGTAGAGAATGCAGAGGGCAAATCGTCGCTCCATAGGTAGAAGGGCAAACTGTATCCATCAGAAAATAAACGCCAGCTTCAGTTGCCAGCCCTGCTCCTGCCGGATGAGTTCAATTTGGCGGATGAATTCACGAAAGTAGAAGCGTCGTTCGGATTCGGAAAGGTCAAGCCAGAACTGAGGGATAGAAACCGCTTGCGCGATCGCCTGCAAACTTACGGGCGGCAACTGGGAAAGGTTTCCTTGCAGTTCGGCAATTTCAGTTCGCAGCTTGTAAGCTCTTAGATCCGCCGTCTCCTGATCAAGAACTCCACTGGAAACGAGAGAAGGTAGTTGCTCTAGGATAGCTTGCTTTGCCGCGATCGCCTCTCCAAGTTCCCGTTTAATGTGATCCATATCGGGCATGGTGGCACTGGCAACGGCGCGGGGCAGGTCTTCACAAATCCGTTCAATGGTTTGCTGCAAAACTTGCTCGTAAGGAATCAGTTTGCACCTGGGCTGTTTGGGACAGCCGACTGGACGCAGGTAAAGGTATTCCTGGTGTTTGCGGGGAGTAGAAACGCGAGTGACGGTCATGGGAGACTGGCATTCACCACAAACGACCAGACCGGCCAGCGATCGCGGTGCGCTGGCCGTCCGGGGAGGCAGGCGACGGTTGCGACGCAGGAGGCGATCAACTTGGGCGGCTTCATCCCGTGAAATAATCGGTTCATGGGTATCAAGTACAATCTCGCCATTGCGGTACTCCAGATCGCCTCTGTAAACCGGGTTAATTAGCCAGCGATGCCCGGTTGAAACCGAAATTTTCTTGCCGTACCGCTTCGCCAGATAACGAACGGCTCTACTCAAGGAACCGTACAGGAGAAATTGTTCAAAAAAATCCTTCACAACAGGGGCGGTGGCACGGTCAATAGTGTAGTGATTCTTCCCGCGACGATAGCCGTAGGGAGCCTTGCCGGGGGGAGGCAGAGCTTTGATGCGGTTACGGGCATGCCCCTGCCGAATACGACGGCTCCTTTGTTCTCGCTGGAGTTGTTGGAGGAGTTTGAGGAAATCAGCCTGGAGATTAGTGGTTGGGATGGGGAGGGGGGAGGCTTCGATGGTGATGAGGCGAATATTAAGGGATTCGAGTTCAGAGAGGCGATCGCCCACTTCCTGCACAGAACTGCCTAGGTCTTCTAAGGAGCGTACTAACAGAACGTCTACCGGGTCTGTCTGGCAATCCTGCAAGAGTTGCCGCCATTGGGAGCGCGGTTCAACCACTGCCGCTTTTGTTCCTTTGCGCCTACCTGATTCCACCGGGGTGCTGACTGCCCTATCCTGATAAATCCGCTCTACTTCCCAGCCCCATGCTTCTGGATCGGGTTTTGATTCCAGTAGCGGATCGTTGTAGAGGTAGGCAATGATTCTCATGGAGAAGAATTAGAAGGGCGATCACACAAAGCAACACCCAAACTTGGTGATCGCAATAACCCAACCTGGATCGGCTCCAGCGGTATCAGCCAACGGTCGTCAGCAGTGTTGCCAGCGTCCAGCCAGCAAAACCAAGGAGTAGCCAAACTGGAATGGTTATAGGTTATCAAATATTTAGCGATCGACTGGACGACTACGGGAAGTGGGTGTGACCAGGGAAATTCGCTTCACTCCATTACAACTACCCCCAGCGGAATTATTGCATGGAAAATCGGCAAATTCGCAAGAAGTTCCCGGTAAACATTTCAGGTAAGTGACATCACATGAATAATTGCCATCTTTGAACAGACGACTGATAGCAAACACTCTGTCACACTTAAAGTGAAATGCTTCCTCTACGGTTTTCACATCAAAAATGCGGCAATGCTCTGGCTTGCGTGAGTGATCTTTCTTCAACGCATCGGATGTAGTGACAGCACAAACCAGTACTCTGGCTCCCGGTTGAGCAGGTTCTACATCAGCATTAACCTTTTTGGATTGAGTCTGGTTTGAGCGATTGCTGACTGTAGATTGATTCACTGGGGGCTGCGATTGGTTCGCATCAAGATTGGTTGGAGGGGGGCTTCCGATCAGGTTAGAGTGGTAACCCTTCGGGTTGATTGCCATACAGCCTGTAGTTGTCAAGGCAATCAGAGATACGAACAAAGCCGATCGCCGCATCGTCTTTCCTCCAGAAATCCGGTTTATTAGTTATCGAATACGATTTTCAGGATGCCCACTGAAGGACCGTCATACCCCAGGCTCTCTCTAAATCACTGAGGGGATGGGGGGCTGGAGTGATGAGGTGAAGTTTCCTGGCTCCTTCACTCCTTGACTCCTTTACCCTACGGGCACAAAACCTCTGCGGTGGAGCATCAGCATCCATCCAGAAAGTTCGGGTAGGTTGTATCAAACTTCGCTTAATTCAATCACATTACCATCCGGGTCTTGAGTGAAAAGGGCTGCCCGACCAGAAGCGCTCATTTGAATTGGACAGTGGTGAGCCAGCAAATGTTCCTTGGCTGCTTCTAAATCTGAGACCGAAAACGCGATGTGGCGATTACGTCCCCATTTTTCGGTATTTTCTAATCCTTCTGGGCCTGATTTGGCCAGCATCAGGTGAATCTGATAGCCATCTACCTCGTACCAGACGCCCGGAAACTTCAGCACTCGTTCAACCCTGGGCAATCCCAAAACATTTCCATAGAAATGTTCCGCTCTTTCCAGGTCAGAAACCAGAATGGCTGTGTGGAGGCAACGAATGATTTGCACGATAGAAGCAAGTTTAAGGAGGTGGACCTAACAGGGTAATGATGAGCGGCGCTAGCCGCCATCATTAACGACTCAAAAATCATTACGATTTGGGCACTACTTTTAAGGATTATGGATTATATCTCTATGCAGGTGCGTCAGGAAATTGGAATTAGAGGAGGAGTAGGGCTTTGTCCCAGGCCAGGAGTTCCACCCCTGCACCCCGTTCTAACCACAATGACTACCGCTATACTAACCCTCCATGCTAAAACTTCAGCACCCCAAAGAATAAAAATCCTGCCCCTTCTCTTGCAGCAGAAGAAGGGTTGGGGATGAGGGCATTTTCAGAGCAATTTAAAGAGCAAAGATGACCCAGGGGATTACAGGGGGCATGTTCCCCCACCCCCTTCATCTGTCGCAAGTTCCATTTCAATCGGTATTATTTAATCTTTCCAATCTCACGACCAATTTTCTCAATCTGAGCGTAGTTAGAATCCTGGGTCTTAATGAATTTTTCTGCCCCAAAAAGCTCCAAGATTTCCCTCTGGTCTTTGTCTTTGGGATCGAGTTTTAGAAATGCATTCTGTACTTTTTGAGTAAAGTCTTTGCCAAAGCGATCGCTGACGCTGGGATGAATGACCCAGTGATAATCATGATAGGCCGGAGTGCGCCAGATTAAATTCACCTTATTGGCGTCTGCTTTGCCTTCCTGGAGATGGCTTTCCCAAACCTGCTCATTCATGGCACCTGCATCATAGGTGCCTGCCTGTACTAATTCAAGCGTGGCATCGTGGGAGTCTGAAAACCCAACTTCACCCTTGAAATCTTCAAGCTTAACCCCTGCCTGCTGCAAAAAGAATTGGGGCATCAAGCGACCTGAAGTTGAAGACTCACTGCCAAAGGTGAAGGTGTGCCCTTTCAAATTCACTAACCCTTTTTGCACATTCAGGGTGGGTTGAATGCCACTCTTTTTGTTTGCAATGAAAACGCTGTGAAAGTTTTTGTCAATGTCCCGCTGAGCGATCGCCTTTGCTCCCGGCACCTGCAATCGTGCCTGTACCCCCGTTAGTCCCTCAAACCAAACCAAATCAAGCGCTCCGACCTTAAAGGCAGTTACTGCAGCAGCATAGTCAGTTACGGGCCGATAAGCGACGGGAATTTTCAGTTCCTTCTCCAGATATTTGGCAACCTTGCCATAGAGCCGTTGCAATTTCTCCGGATCTTGATCGGGAATTGCCCCAACTTTCAACGTTTTGGGGTCATTGTTTCCTATTGAAGTAGGGGATGAAGTGGGAGAGGTCGCTGAGTCAGGAGCAGAAGAACAGGAAACAAAACCAAATGTCAACAGCAATAAATAAAGGAAAAACCGCCTCTTGACTGAACCCATCTCGAACCAAGTAAGTAGTCAGGTTTATAGTAGTTAGATTTACCACACCTCTAAGATAAGGGGACAGGGGAGAGGGATTGGGGGCTGGAGGTTAAAAAGGAAAGGAGAAGTTAGGAGCCATAGTTGTGAGGGGTGAGGGGTGAGAAAGTGGATAGGTGGATGAGTTTTGAGTTTCGTTGGAGGCAAAGGGCAACAGGCCAGCACTCTTTGGCGTAAGTTTGTCAACTATTGGAAGGGAATAGGGCGTCGGGAATGGTCGGTTGATTTACGCCAGGCTCTGCCAGGGCAACACGCAAGAGGTCACGTTTTACTCCTACCACCTGTCACCTGTTACCTGCCACCTGTCACCTGTTATCTATCGCCTCACAGGTAGTGCCCAAATCGTAATGATTTTTGAGTTGTTAATGATGGTGGCTGGCGCCACTCATCATTACCTTGTTAGGTCTACCGCCTCACCTAACTAACAACCAACAACTCCTAAGAAATTAGATTTTCTATAAGCATACATACTTGCCAGTACATCTAATTTCTTTCACCCAGAGGGTGCACCAGCGCGTGGAATGCTAACAA
>JAIMBL010000296.1 GCA_023511615.1 Leptolyngbyaceae cyanobacterium HOT.MB2.61 | reverse complement strand
TGGATGGCACCGCAGGATCAGCCCCATGAACACTTTGTCTTCCCTGAGGAGGTTCTGCCCCGTGGTAACGCTCTCTAGTGGTTCATCCTTTGTTGCAGGTAACCGCGACCTTGAGTCGTCTGGTTTTGCCTGGTGGGCTGGTAATGCCCGTTTGATCAATCTTTCTGGAAAGTTGTTGGGCGCACACGTCGCTCATGCTGGCCTGATTGTTTTCTGGGCTGGGGCGATGACGTTGTTTGAAGTCGCTCACTTCATTCCTAACAAGCCTATGTACGAGCAGGGCTGTATTTTGATTCCTCACCTCGCAACGCTGGGTTGGGGTGTTGGCCCTGGTGGTGAAGTGGTTGATACCTTCCCGTACTTCGTTGTGGGTGTTCTGCACCTGATTTCATCCGCAGTTCTTGGAATTGGCGGCATCTATCACGCAGTTCGTGGCCCTGAAACCCTGGAAGAGTATTCCAGCTTCTTTGGTTACGACTGGCGTGATAAAAACCAGATGACTAACATCATTGGCTATCACCTGATTCTATTGGGTTGTGGCGCACTGCTGCTGGTTGCCAAGGCGATGGCCTTTGGTGGTCTGTATGACACCTGGGCACCCGGTGGTGGTGATGTCCGTGTGATTACTAATCCCACCCTTAACCCTGCTGTCATCTTCGGCTATCTTCTGCGCTCTCCCTTTGGGGGCGAGGGTTGGATTGTTGGTGTTGACAACCTGGAAGATGTGGTTGGTGGTCATATCTGGATTGGCTTAATCTGCATCGCTGGGGGTGTCTGGCATATCCTGACCAAACCCTTTGGTTGGGCAAGACGCGCGCTCATCTGGTCGGGTGAGGCTTATCTCTCTTATAGCCTTGGCGCTCTGTCTCTCATGGGTTTAATCGCTTCCTGCTATGTTTGGTTCAACAACACGGTTTACCCCAGTGAGTTTTATGGACCAACCAATGCTGAGGCGTCTCAGGCTCAGTCATTTATTTTCCTGGTGCGCGACCAGAAGTTGGGAGCAAACGTAGCTTCTGCTCAAGGTCCTACGGGTTTGGGTAAATACTTGATGCGTTCTCCCACGGGCGAAATCATCTTCGGTGGTGAGACAATGCGCTTCTGGGATTTCAAAGGTCCCTGGCTGGAGCCCCTGCGGGGTCCCAACGGTCTTGACCTGAACAAGATCAGGAATGATGTTCAGCCCTGGCAAATTCGTCGGGCCGCTGAGTATATGACCCATGCTCCCAACGGTTCAATTAACTCCGTGGGTGGCATCATTACAGAGCCTAACTCCTTTAACTATGTCAACCCACGGGCCTGGTTAGCGGGAGCTCACTTTATTCTTGGGTTCTTCTTCCTGATTGGCCACCTCTGGCATGCTGGTCGCGCTCGTGCAGCGGTAGCAGGCTTTGAGAAGGGAATTGATCGGGAAAATGAACCCGTACTCTCGATGCCCAACCTTGACTAGTGTTGCAACACTAAATCTCGCAACATAGGATTTGGGGGTTTCGCCTCCAGGCATGGATGAAATCCCCAAATCTCAACCAATGAAAGTTTTGCTTTACTGGTGTTCAAATAATTTATTCCAGTAATGTTTAGGCTTCTGCTTGAGGGTGGAAGCCCTTTTTATCTATCTGGCTCTTATTTATCTGGCTCTCCTGAGAGTTTAGTGATAAGTCTCGCTTATCACTAAAACAAAATCAATACTTCAGGGATTTTATTTGAGATGAAAGAATAGCGTAAGCTACTCTTTCACCGGCAAGCTAGGAGAACCATTTATCTTGTATTAGCTATAGTCACCCGGCTCAGGACGGGATGCAGGTGTGGAACTCCTGGGTGCTGCCATGCGCGAGCGATCGCCACCTTGCTGTACGAGGAAACCGACCACGAACAAGTGAAAAATCTGGCAGGCATTGAGGCGGCAGGTCGAGGGCTCCTGCTAGAACATGTGAGTCCAGAAATAGGTGATTTTTTAGGTAGTGAACTAAACCTGTGGAAATGAGAGAAGCTAAAAAGGTTGTTTGCCAAAGATCCTGACATGGTGCTTGAACCAGTTCTTTGTCCAGGTTGTGGCAGTAGTAATGATAGAAATTGGCAAGGTGAAACTTGAAAAGCTTACAGAGCGCGAACATATAGTCGCATTTTGAGTGCGGTGCGTCTACCAATCCCGCCATCCGCCCCTGGTTTCAGCTTCCCCATTATACTGAACTTGGCGAAATCAGGAAAAAAGTGATCGAAAATTGATCGATTTCTACCCATAAGCTTTCCAAAAGTTCACCTGTTACATTGAGACCAGGTGACGTATGAAGTTTAATTGAGAAACCGATAGAAGAAATTACAGGATTACTTTCAGCATCGATGACAAGCGTAAACTGTTTTTCCCTGGAACGACGGATGAGCTAACCGCCAAAACCATTTTCAAAAGGATGGAGTTTGATTGGGATCAAGGACAGTTTGACCTTCTTATCCGAGGGGGAAAGTGTCAGTTCGAATGGTGACCAAACAGAGCCATCTGAGTCTCAAGATTTCTCTGCCCAATCGTTCTCTCACCTTTCACCTCTGATCTCGAAATTCCGACCTCCAAGCTCGAAATTTTGCCTTCTGAACTTGGAACTTCGCCTTCCAAGGCTGAAACTCCGACCTTTGAACTCGAAACTCCACCTTCTGAATTCGGAACCTCGACCTCCAAACCTGAAACGTCGAGCTTGAAACCCGGAACTCCGACCTCAGAACTGCAAACTTTCCTGCTTTCGGGGCGTTTTAGAACTTACAAATCGCCGTTTGAATTCGTTGTAACGCCTCCTGAATATTCTCTAAAGAATTTGCATAGGAAAGTCGCAAATAGCCATCTCCAAACTTGCCAAAGGCAGTACCTGATAAAGTTGCAACTCCAGCCTCTTCTAGTAAGTAATCTGCCAGTTGATCGGAAGAGAGTGGCAATTGGGTAACGTTTGGGAAAACGTAGAATGCACCTGCAGGTTTGAGGCAGCGAATCCCGGCGATCGCATTCAGCCCATCAACAATCGCATCCCGCCTGCGCTTAAACTCAGCAACCATCTGTTCCACGGCATCCTGAGGTCCCGTAAGGGCTTCAATTCCGGCGATTTGGGTAAACGAACAGGTGCAGGAATTGGAATTAATCATCAGACGAGTGATGTGTTCGATCATCGATTTTGGGGCAACACCATAGCCGAGTCGCCAACCTGTCATGGAGTAGGTTTTTGAGTGCCCGTCCAGCAGGATGGTACGTTCTTTCATACCAGGAAATTCCAGAATACTTTTGTGCTGCCCTTCATAGATAATGCCGGAGTAGATTTCGTCAGACAGAATGAAGAAGTCATGTTGGTTAGCAAGATGCGCGATCGCCTCCAGATCTTCCGCCCTTAGCAGCCCACCCGTAGGGTTTTGGGGAGAGTTTAGAATTAAGAGCCTGGTGCGATCGGAAATGGCATCAGCCAAGTCATCAATTCGGAAACGGAAATCCACTTCTTCTCGCAATGGTAGTGGAACCGCTCTCGCACCGACAAAGTTGATAACTGACTCATATACAGGAAAGCCTGGATCGGGGTAAATCACCTCATCTTCTGCATCAATCAGCGCCATGATGGTGAAGAAAATGATGGGTTTGGCACCGGGCGTCACTACAACTTCATCTGGATGAACCTCAATTCCTCTGGTTTTTGCCACATGATCTGCAATCACTTTGCGAAATTCCAGCAAACCTGCCGCCGGACCGTAACCCGTATACCCATCCTGCATTGCCTGAAAAGCAGCTTTGCAGATATTGACCGGAGTTGGAAAATCTGGCTGCCCAATCTCCAGATGGATTACACTTTCACCCTGAGCTTCCAGATTTTGAGCCCTGGCAAAGACCTCAAAGGCAGACTCCGTACCTAAACGATTCATCCGTTCTGCAAACTTCATCATCATTGTTTCCTTGAAACTATTGTGGATTGGTAGAGTGACTGTCGGGGCCAGGAGGTAGAAGACAGGAGTTCGGGGTTGGGGAGTAAAATCCAAAATGGTATCAAAACTCAAAACTCCCCCAGTCCCTACTCTCTAGCCCCTAGTCCCTGCCCCCTGGCTTCTTTCCTCTACCCCCTCCCTACCTGCTTTCTGTCGCCTATCGCCCGTTCCCTTCCTTCTTCACCTCGTTAAAGCTATCTCGTAAAATACGTCGCATGACTTTGTTAGAAGCTGTTCGCGGTAGCGCATCTACGATTACCAGATCGTGGACTTTGAATAAGGGATTCAGGTGTTGTTTGATGGCAGTTTGCATTGCGGTAATGAGTTCAGCTTTTGTTTTTTGGGCATCTGGTGAAAGTACCGCATAAATTATCAGTTGGCTGGGTCCGCCAGCAGCAGGAGAGACGGCGATCGCTGCCGTTTCACAAACCTGTTCTACTGTATTCACAACCTGCTCAATTTCAGTAGAACTGACCTTGATACCGTTTAGATTCATTGTGTCATCAACTCGACCATGAGCCCGGTAGTAGCCGTTGGGTAAGCGTTCCAGTTGATCACCGTGGCGGCGGGCAGGCTCGCGGCTTCGAACGCGCCGACCAGAAACCGCAACCCGAGCATCAGCAGAAAGGCGTGCTGCCCTAAAGGGGTGAGCAAAGTAAACAGCGACCACCCAAAGCAGGCGACGGCGAGCAAGTATTTCGGGCTCCGGGTATCGGCAAGGAGCCCGCTGGGAATCATGAAGAGGGCATAACCACAGACGAACGCGGAAAAGACGACGCCGAACCGCGCCGTATCCCAGCCCAGCTCCGGCATCATGACCGGAGCCGTGATGGAGATATTTACCCGGTCGATGTAGTTCACCAACGAGAGCAGGAACAGCAGCGCGAGCACGTAAGCGAACCAGTTCTCGATGCCGCCGCCGGCCAGATCGAAGGTCCTCACCAGCACC
>JAIMBL010000295.1 GCA_023511615.1 Leptolyngbyaceae cyanobacterium HOT.MB2.61 | reverse complement strand
CTCTGGCTGGTGAATGACGCCAGCACCAGTCTGCTGATGCAGCAGTTTTACAAACACCTGGCCACAGGCAAAATGACTAAGGCGGAAGCCCTGCGACAGGCCCAACTCAGCCTGTTAACCAAGCAACTCACCGCCAAGGATGCCCCCCGTCGAGGCGGTGTGGAAGTCACTGGCCCAGCCATCCGGGCGACCGGCAATGCCGACTTTGCCCATCCCTATTACTGGGCCCCTTTCATTCTGATTGGCAATAGCCTTTAGCTGAATACAGGAACCATTTCCGTAAAATCCCGGTCATTCAAGATACAATGGTTCTTCCGGCTTGCCGGTGAAAGAGTAGCTTACGCTACTCTTTCATCTCAAACAAAATCTCTGGAATGTTGATTTTGTTTTGGCGATAAGTGACAGTTATCACTAAACTCCCAGAAGAGCCGATACAAAGATGCGGGACATCCCATCTACCTGAGAGTGCTGAGAGGTCATCTGTAAAATTGGAGACCAGACTTTCAAAGCATCCTGTTGAAGCCGCGGCTAGAGTCACCCAAATCTGTTGTGACCATCAGGGAACCAGGTATTCTCAATCATGAACATACAAACTATGCAGCCCGGAAATCTCCGTGAACCGGATGCCAGAACGAAGGAAACTTCCTCCACTCCGGCTCCCACTGCAACCCCAACTCCCATTCAACCCAAACCAACCGCAAGGGTATCTGTAGAAATTCCTGCGGATCCAGGGTTTAATCCCTTTGATCCCAACTGGGTCAAACTGTGGGAACACGTTGGCCCCATCAGCTATCTTGTGCTGCTCTGCCTGCTTGTCTGGCTATTGACCCGACTTGTGGAAGTGGTAAAGGGAAAGTAATCTCAAAGCTGGTTTGTTGTATCTGGGGCGATCACCACTCCCAAATCCTGTTCACTTTCCAGTGGTTTAACCAGGTCATTGAAGCCACGAAACTCCACCCCAATGGAATCGCAGGCTTGTTTCAATGCCTGCTCAAACTCTTCTAGGCTATGCCCATAGCCGCATCGCTCAGCCGCTACTTGAACACCAAAGGTTCCATTGGCTCTGGCACAATCAATCAGTTCTGCACCGTGAAGGGGATCTAGTGTGGTCATAATAATGGTTTCCTCAGCAGAGATTAGTTTGAGTTGTTAAATAGGTAGACATAATTAATTGGAAGAAAAGGGAGTGGGGGCGTTGCCCACAGGCAGGGGATTTCACCCCCTCCACCCCCAAAACCATCCTTAATCTAATTGCACCCAGCTACTTTAGTTGTTGGTTGTTAGAGAAATGGGAGGCGACAGGTGACATGTAGCAGGCGACAGGAGTGGAACTGGCCTATTACCTGTGGCCCGTCGCTCTTTACCCATAGCCTGGAGCCCATTACTCCCTTTCTCCTTCTCGACCTTACGGGATAGGGCAGTTTCTGTTAATCCTAGTGCAAAACGTTAATTGCTTACTCCTTCAGGAGGTAGAAAATGGCCAGACCTCTAACTTCTGACTCCTGACTTCTAATGCCTTAGACCACTCGATTTTGCCGAATGCACTCCTGATACCAGCGGAAACTGGCTTTTGGAATGCGTTGCTGGGTGGCGTAATCGGTGTAGAGGATACCGAAGCGGCGATCGTACCCCCAGGACCATTCAAAGTTATCTAGCAAACTCCAGAGGAAGTAGCCTCGCACGGGATAGCCTTCTTTGATCGCTCGATGAACCGCTTGCAGGTATTGCCGCAGAAATAAAATTCGCTCCAGGTCGATGATTTCTCCCTGATTGTCCACCGTATCCGGTGCGGCACAACCATTTTCAGTAAAGATGAGTGGTAGATCGGGTTTGCCCAGGGTTTCACTTACGTGACGGGCGGCCCAGTAGAGGGCTTCGGGTAGCATCCAGAGCCAGGGCATGTGCAGGCGTGGGTAGTTTTCCCGGAAGTCAAGCAATTCGTAGCTGCGATCGCCCTCGCCTGCCCGCACGTAGACTCCACTGTAGATATTGAGCCCCAGCCAGTCTAGCGGTTGATGAATCACCTCCAGATCCCCATCCTGAATATCGGGGGCATCCGCACCTAACTGTTCCAGCATGGCTGGACTATAGGCCCCGGTCAGGACTGGAAAAATAATTCCACCATTGGAACCGCAGGTGTGAAACGCCTTTTGAGCCGCTGCGATATTTTCGGGTGATTCACTCACCGGAACTGTTACTGAGAAGTTGTCTACCAGGGCGACCTGACAGGGAGTTGGTGAAGCTGCCCGAATCGCCTGACAACCCATGCCGTGGGCCAGAATAGCGTGGTGGGATGTTTGCCAGACCTCTTTGGGCGTGCGAACGGTAGTGCCAGGGGCGTGGGATGGAATCTCTTTGACTGCGTAGCCCATGTGGGTAAAGCAGGGGATTTCGTTGATGGTCATCCAGTCAGTAATGCGATCGCCCAGGCGACTCACCGTGGCTGTTACATAATCGGCATAGTCCTTTGCCATCTCCCGGCTACGCCAGGAACCATAGCGATTTTCCAGAGCCTGGGGACTGTCCCAATGAAACAGAGTGGCGTGGGGCGTAATACCATGGTCACGCAGGCAGTCAACTAATCGCTTGTAAAAGTCAACCCCCGCTTCGTTGACCGTTCCCCGCCCATCGGGAATGATGCGAGGCCAGGCAATACTGAAGCGATAGTGTTTGATACCCAATTCTGCCATCCACTTCACATCCGTTTCGTACAGATGATAGTGGTCGCAGGCGATCGCCCCTGTTTTTCCATCACGGGTGCGACCGGGGATAGCGCTAAAAGTATCCCACACACTGGGCTTGCGTCCATCTTCTGCCGCTGCCCCTTCAATCTGGTAGGAGGCCGTAGCCGTGCCCCACATAAAGCCTGCGGGAAACTGATAGCTGGTAGTCATGGAATACTTCCTTCAACTATGAATCTAATTATGGATCTCGCCCATGAGAGAACTTTATGAGAGAACTTTATCCACCGATTGAACCCTACCAGACAGGGACGCTTCCGGTGTCTGAATTGCATCAGATCTATTTTGAAGTCGCTGGGAATCCAGCGGGTAAACCTGTTGTGGTGCTGCATGGAGGACCAGGTGGTGGTAGCCTGCCCATTTACCGTCAGTATTTTGACCCGTCCCGCTGGCAGATTGTGATGTTTGACCAGCGAGGTTGTGGGAAAAGCACTCCCCATGCGGAGTTGCAAGAGAATACAACCTGGCATCTGGTAGCAGACATTGAACGGCTGCGATCGCACCTCAACATCGAACAATGGGTCGTTTTCGGGGGCAGTTGGGGCAGCACCCTTGCTCTTGCCTACAGTCAGACGCATCCAGGGCGCTGTTTGGGGCTGATTCTGCGGGGAATATTCATGCTGCGGCGCAAAGAACTTCACTGGTTCTATCAGGAAGGGGCCAGCTACATCTTCCCGGATGCTTGGGAAAACTACCTCAAACCAATTCCACCGGAAGAGCGGGGTGATTTGCTAACCGCCTACTATAAACGTTTGACCAGTCCAGATCGGCAAATTCGTTTAGAAGCCGCCCGTGCCTGGTCTGTGTGGGAAGCCAGTACCAGTAAATTGCTGCCAGACCCCACCCTCATCAGCCATTTTGGGGAAGACCAGTTTGCTGATGCCTTTGCCCGGATTGAGTGTCACTATTTTGTCAATGGTGGTTTTCTGAAATCAGAAGATCAATTGTTGCGGCAGTGCGATCGCATCCGCCATTTGCCAGCCGTTATTGTCCAGGGACGCTACGATATGGTTTGCCCCATGATAACTGCCTGGGAGTTACATCAAGTTTGGACGGAAGCTGAACTCGTCATCGTACCTGATGCAGGACACTCCATGACCGAACCAGGCATTCGCAGCATCTTAATTGAAGCAACCGATCAATTTGCAAGCTAGTGCTCTAAGTAGTAGACATAATTAATTGGAAGAAAGAATTGGAAGAAAGGAGAGTGGGGGCGTTAGAGGTTAGAACCCTCACATGGTTGAGTGTTCGTCAATCCGAAATCGCAAATCCAAAATCACTAATTGGGAAAATCAATAATTGGGATAATTGGGATAAGTTCCAAGATGAGAAGGTTCTCCTGAGAGTTTAGTGATAAGCGACGCTTATCACTAAAACAAAATCAATATTCCAGGGATTTTGTTTGAGATGAAAGAGTAGCTTGCGCTACTCTTTCACCGGCAAGCCAGGAGAACCAACCTGTTTCAGTAAGGGCTGGGTGCAGAGTAATGGCTGAGAACTTCCTGCCCCCAGCGGACGAGTTGTTCAGGGCCTTCCATCATTAGAAGGTAACGTCCCAGGTTGAGGTGGTGGCGGTAAATGCTGGCTGTGCTGCCTTCACCCAGAAGCCCCAGTAGAGCCCCCAGGACTGCTCCACATAGCCCACTTAACAGGCCAGTTAGGGGCACGATGAACATCAGGCTTGATTCAATTCTGCCAATCAGTGAAATTGCTAGACACACTATAGTGCCTACTAACGTTGAGATTAGCCCATAATTGCGAGCTTTACGAACGGCAATCTGGGCTGGCTGCATCAGCCCAACCCGTTCTGGGCTGCTATATCCTTCACCCACGATCGCCAGATGCTCTGGCGAGATACCGTGGTAGTGAAGCAAACGATAGGCTTGAAACGTAGCCGCTTCATTGGGAAGCACAATAACGGCAAGGTAAGTTGAGCGACGCTTGAGAGTGCTTCTGCGGAAGAATCGTGCGATGGTCACGAATGTAGTCCGGTGGGTAGGAAGGGTGAACGATGTTTGAATTCTAGCCTTAGTTTCTGGCTAAGGGGGCCAGTATTCTGGCGCAATTTAAACAATTCTTTGGACTCTTGGAAGTCGTTCTTTTTGACTATTTTTCAATCTCCATAAGTAGATAGACATCATTAATTAGAAGAAGGGGGAATGGGGGCGTTGCCCCCAGACAGGGGGTTTCACCCCCTCCACCCCCAAAAACATCTTTAATT
>JAIMBL010000294.1 GCA_023511615.1 Leptolyngbyaceae cyanobacterium HOT.MB2.61 | reverse complement strand
GGACGGGGTGCAGGGGTGGAACCCCTGGCTGGTGGCGAAGCCCCCACACCCCCCTTAAACCCAGTGTCCTAAGCAACTTGGCGACAGCTATACCTCTAAATTGTGCTTTTGGACAACATCTTCTAAATCTGCCAACCAGGAGCGATATATCTCGTCATCAAGAAGTTTTTGCTTCCATTGATAGTAAATATCCTCATGGAAGATTAGCCACTGAACTCGCATCTCCCGATGATGCAGTCGAGCAATTTCACTATCTTGCTCAATCTGGCGACCCATCTTGCTCAATCTGGCGACCATAGCTGTAGCCCAGTTTCACCACCAAAAGTGAGCAAACGAGAAGGGCAAAATCGGGCATGATGGAGACATCCTATCGCTGTTGTGATTATGAAGGAGTCAAAGCAATCTATCAAGCAGTTGGATTATTGCCAGGAGAATGCATCGGATCAGATTGTTCCCAGACCTGCTGTTTTAAGGAGTTTGGGTTGGGATGGGATGCATTTTGAACTCCATCAACAACCCAAATTCGCAACCGATGAACATTATCACACGATGCATGTATTGACTTGTGGGTTGATTGATTCAACTAACCAGAGTGCACCGGGGATACGATCGCTTGACGGCAAACAAGAGCGCGAAAGACGTAGTGCTGGAGATATTGCAATTATTCCAGCGGGAGTATCCCATTCCTGTAGTTGGGATGCTCCTGCACAATTTATGGTTCTGGCAATTGATCCAATCCTTCTGAAACAGCTTGGACAGGACTGGGTGAATCCTGACCAAATTGAACTGCGACCCCAGTTCATGAGTAAATCGGATGTGTTCATTCAAGGTATTCTTGCGACCCTCAAAGCAGAAGCAGCGGCTGGAGGGATAGGTAGTTCCTTGTTCATCGACAGTATCAAAACTGCATTAGCCATTCATCTACTCCGACAGTATTGTGTCACTCTCCCCAAACTCTTTAATGATTCCAATGGGTTATCTCAAGTCACCTTAAATCTAGTGAAAGAGTACGTCAACGAACATTTGCATGATGATTTGAGGTTAGCTGAGCTTGCCGCGATCGCTCAACTCAGTCCCTATCATTTCTTACGATTGTTTAAGCAAAGCATGGGAATCACACCGCATCAATACATCTTGCAGTCTCGGCTGAATCAAGCGAAACACCTGCTGCAACAGAGTGAGTTGGGCATCGTCGAAATTGCGGCTCGAACGGGTTTTTGTGATCAAAGTCATCTAACGCGCTACTTCAAACGCATAATCGGTGTTACACCCAAGCAACTCCTGCGATCGCGGTCCGAAGCTAAAAGCGCGCAATAATATCATAAATATTCGCAACTTTTTTCTAGAGTCTTGCTGCGCTGACTTTTTACAGTAGAAACAGACTCAATTGGAGAAATGAAGGTGCAAATTGAACAACATGCGGATCTTGCGATTGCCCAGAATTTATCTATCCTACCGATGACGGTTCCACTGTGGGGACTGGTTATTTTCATTCTTTGGACGATTACGGTTGTAGTTCTCTTGTTAGCAGTGAGAATTCGACATTTAGCGGCAGGTGGTAGTTCCAAAGAGTTTGCAGTAATTGACGACAACAACTTGATGTGGCGATTATTTCGAGTCCAGGCTAACTTGATCGAAAATCTGCCACTGTATTTAGGAGTTATTTTCCTCCTCACAGTGCGAGCGGTGTCCGGTAGTGTGGTGGATTGGTTGATTGGTATCTATGTCGTGTTTCGGCTTTTACACTCGATTGTTCACATCATTGGTGCTGACCCAAAATTACGGATATTGAGTTTAGCGATTCAATTCAGTTGTTTAATTGGTTTGATCATTCTGGCGATCGCTTGAAATCTTTCTACTTTACCCCTTGACTCTGATGTAGCGTGATGTTCCTATCATATCGCTCAGGCAAATTAGCTTCTCTCTAGAAGAAATTGGCGAGTGCCTGGAACCCAATTTTTCCTTTGATCGCATCCTTCAGCTTCATACTGCCCGGTTGCAAGAATGCACCTTATCATCATAATCATGAACATGGGGAGTAACTGTTCAAGGGGCGGCTGTACGCAAAAAAGTGCGGGCAGGCAGAAAAGGTTTAGTTTCAGAAATAAACAAGCATTCGAGGGACTACGCCGAATGAAATTGGAAATTATTATCAGCGACCGACTGAGACAGTTAACACTATTGACCCTGCAACTACCGGAAAATCTCTACGAACCGCTGATTAGAGCTACCAGTCAGGTCAAACTCGAGAAGAATTTGTCACGCAATGGCTCTCCGATGCTGTTCAGCCATTTGTAGATGCTCCTGTAGAGCAGTTCATTAGCACCTTCAGCAGCAATACCCCAGGTTGGGCAGATCGCCATGACATTACCCTGGACAACAAATCCTAAATCGGGGGAACTTCGATTGAGTTCTTGCAAGCAACGGTTTTTTATTGCTCTGTTGCCTCCTCAGGAGGTGCAGGATGATGTCAATGAAATCAAGCAAATTTTTGCTGACCGCTATGGCAGTCGGGCTGCACTGAAATCTCCACCGCATGTGACGTTGCAGCCGCCGTTTGATTGGTTATCTGAAGATCTGCCAACGCTGATGCAGGCGTTGAGTGAGTTTGCGAGTCGGCAGGCTCCTGTACCAATGGAGCTTTCAGGGTTTGGGGCGTTTGTGCCTCGCGTAATTTACATCAATGTGGTGAAAACACCAGAATTGCTGGATTTGCAAGCAAAGCTGATGGCCTACATGGAAACAACGCTGGGAATCGTCGATCCGGTATCGAAGACGCGATCGTTTGCACCCCATATGACGGTTGGCTACCGCGATCTGACGAAGCAAAATTTTGGGGTTGCCTGGGCAGAGTTTCAATACCAACCTCTAAAGGCTAATTTCCAGGTCTTGAATCTTACACTATTAATTCACGATGGAAAGCGATGGAACATCTGTAAGGAGTTTCCATTGCTGGGGTTTGGGGGGGTAGATGAGTTTTGAGAAAGGCAACGGGCAAAAGGGTGAGGGAAGAGATGGGTGGATGGAACCCTACCCTCGATAATCTTCATCCTTTTCGTGTTCGTCTTCTGCCTTATTGAGCCCTTCTTTGAAACCCCGCAGAGTTTTACCCAGAGTACTGCCAAGCTCTGGGATTTTCTTTGGACCAAAAATTAGAATTGCAACTGCGAGGATAATTGCAACTTCGGGCCACCCCAAACCAAACATACTGCCTCCTATTCTGTGATTTCCATGAATGTTCCAGAGAACATCCCTTGATTCCAAACTATTTCACTGTTTAATGTCACTGTTTAGCAATGCCATCCATAACTATAGAGGGGCATTGCCCAGGTTTGACCAGGCAGGTGAGAAAAATAAGCCTGATTCGGTGCAGACTGCGGACAAAGGTTTGTCCCAGGGGTCGTCTGGGAGGCGGGTTAAGCGAGCGGAGTCGAACACGATACCGATCGCCCATTTACCGGCCCATTCGGGTTGGCTCAACAGGCGATCGTAAAATCCACCCCCATAGCCCAACCGATAGCCCCGTTCGTCACAGGCGACCGCAGGCACAAGCAGCAGATCAACCTGTTCTACGGATAGGATTGGGGAGTTGGGATGGGGTTCTTGAATGCCATAGGCTCCTACCTGTAGAGGTAGAGGATGGTGAGGTGCCCAGGTGTGCCAGAGCAGCGATTTTTCTGCGCAACGCGGAAAACCCCAGACCTTGTTTTCTACAAATAAGGGGCTGAGATCGGGTTCCTGCCGGAAGCTGAAGTAGGCAAGAATGGTGTGCGCCTGGGTAAACAGGGAGGACTGCCGGAGGTTGGTACAGAGGCGATTGCTCCTTTCTCGCCAAACTTCAATGGGCATTGCCTGACGAGCGGCGAGGAGCGATTTTCGGAGCGATCGCTTATCTAAACCTCCAACCTCTATAGATTCTGTCATTAGGGCATTACAGTTCCCACACTCTGACGGATGGTTGCCACATCCTTAATTTGCTGCACCACACCGCCATTGAGCGGAACCAGACCCAACGCCTTCAGGTCTGCCTCCACCATCAAATGCACCAACTGCTCAAACGTCACCGAGGGTTCCCACCCCAGCTTCGCCTTCGCCTTTGCCGGGTTGCCAATCAACAACTCCACCTCTGCTGGGCGCAAATACCGCTCATCAAACTCTACATACTCCCGCCAGTCCAGGTTCACATACCCAAACGCCAGATCCAAAAACTCCCGCACCGAATGCATTTCTCCAGTGGCCACCACATAATCATCCGCTTCCTCCTGTTGCAGCATCAGCCACATCGCCCGCACATAATCCTTCGCATAGCCCCAGTCCCGTTGAGCATCGAGATTGCCCAGGTACAGCTTCTTCTGCTGACCGGCCACGATGCGGGCCAGCGCCCGGGTAATCTTGCGGGTGACAAAGGTCTCGCCGCGGCGCGGCGACTCGTGGTTGAACAGGATGCCATTGCAGGCAAATAGGCCATAGGATTCGCGATAGTTCACCGTTTGCCAGTGGGCATAGACCTTGGCACAGGCATAGGGACTGCGGGGATAGAAGGGGGTGCTTTCTGTCTGCAGAATCTCCTGCACTTTGCCGAACATCTCAGACGACCCGGCCTGGTAGAAGCGAACCTGGATGCCGGTACGGTGCTGGTAGTCCCGAATCGCTTCCAGCAGGCGCAGGGTGCCCATGCCAACCGAATCGACCGTGTATTCGGGGGCATCGAAGCTGACGCGGACATGGGATTGGGCACCGAGGTTGTAGATTTCCACGGGTTTGACCTCTTCCAGGATGCGGCGCAGGGTGGTGCCATCGGTGAGGTCGCCGTAGTGGAGGAAGAGGCGGGCATCGATCTGGTGCGGGTCTTCGTAGATATGGTCGATGCGGTCGGTGTTGAAGGTGGAGGTGCGGCGGATGATGCCGTGGACTTCGTAGCCTTTCTCCAGCAGGAACTCGCTCAGGTAGGAGCCGTCTTGTCCTGTGATTCCGGTGATCAGTGCTCGTTTTT
>JAIMBL010000293.1 GCA_023511615.1 Leptolyngbyaceae cyanobacterium HOT.MB2.61 | reverse complement strand
CTCACTGTTTTCTGCTCTCGCAGCAGTTCTTTTAGTTCTGCTTCGCTTTCAGTGATCTCGATTTTGCACACCCCGACCATGATGATTACTGTCCTGATGACTTCCTTTCTCTATCGGTAGCAGATAAAAATAGAATTGGTATGAAATAAGCTCAGAGCTAAAGTCAGTTGGAACTGACTGAAACGCAGAAGCGATTGCCTCCTTAGCCCCTACCCCCTACTCCCCACTCCTTACCTGCCTCCCATGCGTATCCTTCACATTCTCAACAACATTCGTGAACTGGGCAATGGCATTATTAATGCTTCTATTGACCTAGCGTGCTTACAGGCAAAGTCAGGACATGAGGTTGCGATCGCCTCAGCCGGTGGAGAATACGAAGCAATCCTGGTTCAATACGGAGTGAAGCATTTTCATTTACACCAGAGCAGACGGCCACTGAATTTGATTCATGCGGCCAGAGGTTATCACCGGATGATTCAGTCATTTCAGCCGGAGATTGTTCATGCCCAGATGATGACGGGCGTTGTGCTGGCATGGGCACTGCGAAAACCGTTTAACTACGGATTAGTTTCTACAGTGCATAATGAGTTTCAACGCAGTGCAATTTTGATGGGGTTGGCCGATCGCGTGATTGCCGTCAGTCATGCGGTGAAGCAATCCATGCAACGTCGGGGTATTCCCATTGCAAAACTGCGCGTAGTTCAGAATGGGACGGTGGGCAGTCCGCGCCATCGAGTGACTGGAAGTCCCATCCCTCTCTGCCGTCCGGTGATCGCAACGGTCGCTGGAATGTACCATCGCAAAGGAATTTCAGAATTAATCACGGCATTTGAGCAGATTGCTCCTGAATTTCCAGAGGCCCATCTTTACCTGATTGGGGATGGCCCCGATCGCGTCACATTTGAAACTCAGGCTAGATCCAGTTCTGTAAGCGATCACATCCATTTCGAGGGATTTCAACCAGAACCCCAACGCTACTTGCAGTCTACGGATATTTTTGTGCTGGCTTCTCACCGAGAACCCTTTGGGCTGGTTCTTTCAGAAGCGCGGGAGATGGGATGTGCCATCATCGCCAGCAATGTCGATGGTATTCCCGAAGCCGTTGATGGTGGTAGAGCAGGCATTCTGGTACCTCCAGCAAATTCAAAAGCCCTGGCTAATGCCATAGTTCAATTACTCAGAAGTTCCGATCAGTTAAACGCCTGGAAACAGCGAGCCCAGCAAAACCTGGAATGGCTTAGTGTTGCACGAGTTCATCGCGAGACTTTAAAGGTCTACCAGGAACTGTTGGAGAAAAGGGAGGGGGAGGGGAGGGAAAGGTCAATAGGGCTGGGCACTGGGAGCCAGGGACTATGGAAGTTTTGAGTTTTGAGTTCTGATAACAACTAACAACTAACGGAGGTTACCCCATGGCTGCCCCTTCAATGAGTGCTGCCCGTCCGGGGCTGGAGCGCCATCGCATGAGTAACGTGCAGCAAGACAGATTTGCCGGATTTGATTTCCTCCGTGCCATCTTTGCGGTGCTGGTGGTGATGTTGCATGCCAACCTTTTTGTAGTGTTGACTGGCAAGCTGGGGCTGAAATCGGTTGCTGATGTTTTGAATGCCAATGTTGGTTATCTGGCGGTGCCAGTCTTCTTTCAAATCGCGCTTTTTCTGTTTTTTCTCAAGCACGAGCAGGAGGGGCAAACCTATTTTGTGAAAAAGCGATTGCCCAAGCTTGTAGCCCTTTACCTCTTCTGGTCAATTTCAAAGCTGATCTTTGACTTTTTTCTGACCGGGAAAGCTCCCAAGATTGAGTATGGTTTTTCTTCGATTGGTAACTTTATTGGCTTTATCATCAGTGGTGGCTACTCACCTTTCTACTTCTTCTTTTCCCTCATTCTCTTGGCGGCTGTGGCTGAAATTCTGACCCTGATTTTTAGCCAATTAGATGGGCAGCTATTGAAAAGAATTCTTTATTACCTGCTTCTGGTTTCGTGTATTTTAGTTATCTCTTTTCCAGTCATGGATTCAGTCATCAGTCAAGATCGGGAAGTACTGACTCAAATTCAAAATCCCCTCAGTTTCCTGCCCTAGGTATTCACGGCGGCGATCGCTGTACAAGATTTCAAAGGAGGAAAACTGAGAAAACCGAAGGAAATTTTCAAACTCAAGTTATGGAGTTTACTGGTACTATTTCTAACTTTTACCATACTAGAATGGCACTCCTTTGAAAGGTTTCCTCAATACTCGCGGCCTTCTCTCGTTTTTGGTTCGTGGTTTCTCTTGTATCTGGCTTTACTTTCAAATCAAAAACCACCGCAAATTATTACTTCTCTCGCTGGTTGCTCTTTAGGAGTCTATGGACTTCATACATTCTTTACGGATCATACCCATTCTCTAGAATCTCTTTCAGAATTTGTTCCAGGATTAGGACCTTTAACTCGATTTTTGGTAGCATTATTAGGCTCGTTTTTGCTGACCATCGCCTTCAGAAAAATCAAGGTTTTGAGGAAATTTGTTTAACTTTTGAGCTTCATTAGTCGCTGGTTACCCGTGTGATTCGCTGGTTGAGTGGGTGAGAAAAATCAATATTCGATCACCACACAGCAGCTTTCTAAGGAGGATTTTAGGAGGATCCAGACGTTTTGCTACAGGCAGTCGAACTTTGCAAACATCCTCTTGATTGATTCATTGTGGCTCTCCCGAGAGTTTGGTGATAAACGAAGCTTATCACCAAAACAAAATCAATATTCCAGGGATTTTGTTTGAGATGAAAGAGTAGCTTGCGCTACTTTTTCACCGGCAAGCCGGGAGAACCTTCATTGTCAACTCTAATCACGGGAAGAGACAAGGTGTTAAATTTAGCATTCAATAGCCTGAGCAGTCACAACCATTCGATTAAAAGCTTACAAGCAGCTCCTATTGATTCCAATTCATTTGATACAGCGATCGCGCCATTGCGAATCAAACCGTCAGCACAGCAAAGGCTGCTGCTACAGGCAAGGGCTTCATCAACCAGCGAAACCATTATCAGAGTTACTGAAGTCAATACTAGTTCCAATAATTCAGGTACTAGAGCCTCTGGCCTGGTTGCTGCGGCCAGTAATCCGATTGCGAGTCAATCCATCACTACTGCGGTCAATAATGGATTACTGGCCCAGTACTATGAAGGACTCGATCTAACAAATTTGAGAGAAACTCGTATTGATCCAGTAGTCAACTTTAACTGGGGCGAGGGTTCACCCTCGGTCGCTTTACCCTCCGATGCCTTCTCTGTTCGCTGGACTGGAAAAATTCAGCCGCAATACTCCGAAACCTATACGTTTTACACCAACACTGATGAAGGGGTGCGGTTGTGGGTCAACGGGCAACTCATTATTGACAACTGGACAAGCCATTCCCTGACTGAGAATGTGGGCACCATCACCTTGGCAGCAGGACAAAACTATGACATTCAACTGGAATATTACGATCTCACCAGTGCAGCAACCGCCCAACTTTTGTGGTCAAGCCCCAGTCAAAGCAAGGAGATTATTCCGCAAACCTATCTTTTTCCCAGTACCGATGGGTTAAATGCGGGGGCGATCGTGACAACCCAGGCCAGATCTGCCTATTCCTTTATTGATTCCATTGGGTTCAATACCCATCTGCGTTACTATGACACCGCCTACGGAAACTATCCGTTAATCCGACAGCGATTGCTAGAATTGGGAATCCGCCACATTCGAGACGGGGGAAGCGATCCACTCTGGATTCAACGTACCAACGAGTTAGGCTCATCAGGAATTCGCTCAACCATCGTGATTGATCCCTTTATTGGGACAGGTCCAACTGCATCTTACAACATGAACCCTCCTGGTTATGATGTTCTCACACTGGTCAAAAATCTGGTACCTGCGGGCGTGGAGGCCATTGAAATCTTAAATGAGTTCGATATTACCCGCAACAATGGCTATTTTTACAACGGTCAGCCTGTAACCGATGCAAATTAGATTCCTTACCTGCGCAACTTCACACAGGATACTTACAATGCCCTTAATGGTAATCCAGCCACTCAAAATGTAGCTGTAATTGGCCCTTCCTTTGTGTATCCCAACTCCAGCACCTTAGTGGGTAATTTAAGCTTGTGGGTTGACTATGGCAATGCCCATCCCTACAGCAATCGACTCCATCCTGGTAATGGCAATCTACTTCGGGATCTGGCCAATCGTTCCATACCGACTGCTAATCGTCCGATCATCGTGACGGAAATTGGCTATTCCACAGGTAGCCCTCTGTCCGATCGCCCAGTCTCTGAGACAGTACAAGGTAAATACATTCCCAGAATGTTTCTGGAGAATTTCAACAGCGGTGTATTTCGAACCTTTTCCTACGAATTTATTGATCAATTCCCTAACCCCGATAACAGCGAATATAACTATGGCATCCTGCAGTACAACGGTACGCCCAAACCTGCCTATACTGCAATGCAAAATCTGATTGGGATATTGAACGATACCACACTTCCATTCACACCGGGAACACTGGAATATTCCCTCAGCGGCAACACTCAAAATGTTCGCACCACCCTGTTGCAGAAAAGTGATGACAGTTTTTACATGGTGCTCTGGCTTGAAGTTCCCAGCACCGATCAGGTAAGTAGCCAAACGATGAATCTAACGCTCAATACGGCGATCGCCCAGGCCACTACCTATCTTTCCAATAATTCCGCTGCACCGATCGGGCAATATTCCACCCCCACTCAGTTAACGCTAACCGTGCCAGATTCTCCCCTGATTGTGAAGCTGTCGCCCCGTTTAGCCTAGTGCTCTGTCAAATTTAAATTGATCAGGTAGCGAATACCCAGGAGGTGAATGAGAGTTAAATTTTGAGAGTCTGTGACTCGTCAGAGTTTTCCTGACGGAACACCAGTGCTTTATATAGCTGTCGCTAGGTTGCTTAGGACACTGGGTTTAAGGGGGGTGGGGGCTTAGCCCCCCCCCCGGGGGTGCCCCCCGGCCCCCCCGTGTGTTATAAA
>JAIMBL010000292.1 GCA_023511615.1 Leptolyngbyaceae cyanobacterium HOT.MB2.61 | reverse complement strand
CAAGCTGGGAGAACGGGGATGTTGTTTTAGATGAAAGAGTCGCTTATGCTACTCTTTCACCAGCAAGCTGGGAGAACCATGATTTTTGATAAGTGATTTTTGAGAGGAAAGGGCTTTTTGAAAAGGGATTCTGCTGGAATTCTTTTTCAAAATTCAGATAGGGTCGCTATAGTACGCCCTGCGATCGCAACTAACCATAGGTTGGCATCCCGCAGGTCTACATCCCGCAGATAGAGTCGCTATAGTGCGACCTGCGATCGCAACTAACCATCGGCGTACTTCCCCGCTACCGGGGCTGAACGTTTGCCGCAGGAGAAGCCGTTCCTCCCGGAGTTCTCTGCTGGAGATTGGTGGCTCTCCTTTCGGCTTCGTCGGCTAACTGAAACTGATTCTGATCCCGGTAAAATTTCGCGGCTCTGCGGAAGTCATTGATCGCATTTGGAATGTTGTTTAACTTCTCGTAAGCCAGCCCCCGGTTATAGTAGGCATCGGCATAGTTTTTCTTCAGGTTGGTTGCCTGATTGTAATCTTGAAGGGCTGCCTGGGCATTATTTTGGGCAAATCGAACATTGCCTCGATTATTGTAAATTCCTGCTCGCAAATCATTGCTGGGACGAAGTTGAAGGGCTTTTTCGTAGTCTTGCAGAGCTCCTGTGCGATCGCCCCGCTTAAATCGGGCATTTGCCAAATTAATCCGGGCTTCTGCCAGGTTGGGATCCAAAACAACGGCTGAATTGGCATCATTCATCGCCTGGTTGTAATTTTTCAAATCAAAATAGGCATAACTGCGATTGCTATATGCCCTTGCAACGAGTTGACATTGAGAAGATTGGGCATTTACTCCGGGCTGGCAACTCCCCGACATCAGCCCGATGGCTTGATCATAGTATTTAATCGCCTGTTCATGATCCCCAACTTTGTGGGCAGTGATCCCTAGGTTGATGGCTTCTGCTGCTTGTTTAATCGGCGGTAGTGGGGCTTGTTGACTGGCGGCTGGTGACGTTGGTGGTTTTGAACCGAAGAGATTCCCGAAATTCCCAGAAGACCAGACAGCTACCAGTGTACCGAGAAGCATTGCCAGTAGGACTCCTGGGATCATCAAAACGCCGTAAGGCCATGTTTTCTCTTGAGGGGGTTTCATTGGCGGTTGCGCAGGTTCATTGACTGGCAATCCAGCGGGTTGAAAGGTCGTAGCTGGGCCGGGTGTGGCATCCACTGGAACAGCCGGTGGTCCTGGATGCACACCAAAAGGAGGAGGATTGCCCGGATCCGCGCCTTCGGGAGGGCTATAAGGGACATTGGCTGGCTGAAGGGGATGTTCTCCAGGGGGTTGTCCCTGGGCAGCAGGGGTTCCTGGAGAGATGGGGACAGCAATGGGAGGGGGCAGTGGCATTGACGGCTGCTGAGTTGACAACTCGATTGGAGGTCTGGTTATGGAGGAATCTGGAGGGGAAGCGAAAGCATCCTCTCGTCGGTGCAGCCTTGCCGCCAGATCGGATTCAATTATCCTGACATCTTCATCGCTCAACTGGAGCGCTTTTTGCAGGTGATGAAGCAAGCGGCGATCGCCTTCTGTCAACGGATACTGGCGCTGCATGACAGCCAGCAGTACCTGCTCATACTTCACCAGATTTCTCTGATGTTGTTCTCGCTGTTGTTGCTGCTGGACAATTTGCGGAGCAGCTTCAATTCCAGCGGTGTCATTGTCGGTCAGGCCGAGTGCCTGCCGGTACCGCTTCAGATCTTCGTTGTTTTGATAATTAGGTCCCACGTATCCCAGTTTAGTTCCTGAAAATCGTTCTTGATATGACTGTAATCGTTGTCGATAATCTCGTAATGGTTGTAGACTGCGAGTCTCAATTTCTGCCGCCTCCTGAGGAGAAAGCCCCAGGCTGTGTTTAATGTCATCCAGCAGGTTGCGACCTGTCAGCAGGGTGGTGGCTGTAGGGTCGGTTTCGCCCCGTTCCGCCAGATCTTCCAGCACCTTTCGATAGCTCACCCGTGGATCATGGACGGGAACCTTCAATAGAGGACGCTGGGCCAATTCTTCGCTGCCGTACAGTTGGGGGTGCATGGCGGGGGCGGCGATCGCCAATTTACGTCGGGCATAGTCATGCAAATCCGCTGCCGAAACAACCCCATCACTATCCGCATCTGCCGCCGCTGTCTCAATACCGTCCACCAAGTAGCGAGCATAACTCCAGGCATCCAGGTCGGCAGGCTCAATGATATTGTGAGTAAAGATTGAACCCGTTAGAAGGACTCTTCCATCTCCCCCCAGTTGTGTCGGCAAATCAACCGGGTTGTCATCATCTGGAGTATTGCCGAACCCCTGGCGGAAGGAACAATCCAGAATCACCACCTGATGCTTTGCTGGGCTTGCATCCATCACATCCTGAACAAAACTGGCTGGAATCGTTCTGGCTTTGATTAGCCTGCCCTGGTTATCTGGAGCAGTTTCTGGCGTTGCGAAATAGAGCCTGCCATCCTCATCCTGAATCCCATACCCAGAGAACAGAAACAGAACCTGATCGTCAGGAGCCAGGTTCTTAAAAAAAGTTTCGATCGCCTCCTCTATTTCCTGTAAGGATGCATCACAGCGACTCTCCACCCGTTCAAATCCAAACTGGGGTTGTCTCAGAACGCGCCGCATCACCTCCACGTCTTTCTGAGCCCTCGGTAGTGGGTTTAAACTGGGCGGGTACCTGCTCACTCCAACTAGCAGCGCCACCCTGGACATCTACTGATCTCTCACACCTCTAGTACCACTTTCTGAGCATCGACAGAATCTATGCAAGGATACTGAATCCTTCTGAAAATGGCACATTATTTAGACCCAACTGGGGACAGTAGAAAGATAAAGGAGAGAGCAAGTGGTTCAGTGCAAGTAGTCGTCATGAACGACGTACAACGCCACAAATAGAAATAAGGGAGTCAGGGGAATCGAGGGGTTTATTTTTAAGTTAGAGAAATCAGCAACCAGTCACGGAGTGATAGGGGGGTGGGGTTGATAGGATCATGACGCCTAATCAACCCAGCGTAACTGGACGAAGTGGGCTGGTCGCCCTAGTGGATCACGCAGAGATTGAACATTATCTACTGCCAGGTTAAATGGAATCGCTGTTGTAATATATCGCTGAGCTATGCTGCCCAAATCGGGAGTGATGTGAGCCGCTGTTGCCGCAGCAAGACCAAGACCAATCATTTGCCCAATGGGGTCCCGTGGCAACACTGTAGAGGCTCCAAAGGCAAGCCCTGCCGTTAACAGCATGCCAACGGAGAGGTTGGTACCACAGCGGGGATGGACAGCCAGATTCCATTCTCCAGAGGTAATTCGCCGCAGGGCAACTTGAACGGCTTGTTTCAGATCTTCAGTGTCAACCTGGCCGTAGAGATAAAATCCCTGTTCGGTAGACATGCCGCCCAGCAGATTGGTATCTTCCCGGCGGGCCTTTGAGGCATCTCCAACAGACCTTGTGTTCTCACTTAGCACCCAAACGGTGGCATGTTCGAGGGCATGTACCTGCCGCAACGTTAGCAGTTCCTTCAGCCCAGGAACAAAGCTAAATTGACGCAACAGGTCTGCATCTTGCGTTTGGAGAGGATCTTGCTGTTGCGAGGGTGAAAAAATCAGATCAATTAAATCAGTCTGCCAGAAACCGGTTGTAGACTGCCTGGAAGTGGCTTGGGTCATAGTTGCCCTACTCCTAAATCAGTAGCCGCTTTAACCCACTCTATCTTTTGAGAGGGCAATCTTTTTCAGGCTTTGCAAATTGTTGCTATCGCTCTACGCAGGTGGGTTGAGACATTGGAATTAGAGAGGGAGTGGAGGCTGCACCCCATCCTAACCCCAATGACCACTGCCATGATGCCAGGTCAAGCAGACCGACCACCAGCCTGCTGGGGCTGCTGTCCGCCTTCTCCGACAACTTTGGGAACTTCGACCCCATTCTCTTCCAGAACCACCACTGGGTCGGAGCCTCCAATCATTTCAATGCGCTTGACTAAAACCTGCCCATCGGAGAGCCGCTGTCCAACTCGGACGTAGCGACTGGTTCCTTCGTTGGGGGCTCTGACAATCGCCTGGGCTTTGCCATCGACGTATACCACTCCAGAAACCTCTACGGCATTTGCCAGGTTGGTGGTTGGTGGAGGAGGAACTGGTTTCGCAGCCGGTCGATTAGGGTTAGCTGCCGTTCTGGGGTTAGCTGCCGTTCTGCCGGGCGGAAAGGGGCTGCTGGGTCTGGGTGGGGCAGATGCAATAGTGGGTAATGCTCCTGGTTGGGGCGCACCTGGCAACGTGGGAACCTTTTGGGTGGAGGTGGGCTGTGGCAGGTTAGCCGCTCTTTGGGGAGCGGGGGTGGGTTTTGGCAAGATGGGGGGCAGGCTGGAGAAGGGGTCCTTTTTCGTCCGCTGGGCATTGATTCTGGCCTGTACCTGTTTGGCCCGCTCGTCTGCATTGGTGGGTTGAATTAAGCCGGGTACTGCCTGCGTCGCTGGCTTCTGGGCCACCAGGGGTTGAGCAAAGGGTTGGGTCTTGCCATTGGGCTGACCTGGAGCAGGCGAAGCAGCAGGCGCAGTGGCTGCGGGGGATGGAGAGGGAATGACCGTTTCTTCGGAAGCGCATCCTGTTGCCGCGATCGCAACTACTCCAGCAATGACAAAGAACAGACGCTGACGCATACCAACCCTCTCTAAATTCAAAGCTCTATTCCAAGATAACTCTAATTTATAAAAATGATGTCAATAATTTCACAGAGTGTGGCAACAAATGTTCGATATAGACATTCAAAACTTTCTGAATCATTGAGTCTGAAAGTTAGGCTATTGTTAGCAGATAGCAGTTACAGAAACGGTAAGTAGGTGGACATAATTAATTGAGGAAGGGGAGTGGGGGCGTTGCCTCTAGGCAGGGGATTTCACTCCCTCCACTCCCAAAACCATCTTTAATTTCATTGCACCCAGCTACTTAGGGCTTGCTGAAAAAGTATTTCACGAGCTTTGAGAAGGTTGATGGT
>JAIMBL010000291.1 GCA_023511615.1 Leptolyngbyaceae cyanobacterium HOT.MB2.61 | reverse complement strand
CACAAAATCTGCCCACAGAGCGGATTACCCGTGGAGGCGAACAAATGTTTTGGGAGCGAAAAACGTCCGCTGCGATGAAGTCGATTCAATACTCTTGCCAAAGTGAATCACTAAACTATTTCCCCCTATACTCCACGGTTTCTAATTCCACGGGTTGCTGATAAACCAGTTCTGGAAGGCTAACCTGCTCGACAATGGGAGCGTAACCCAACCATTGGGTCGCAAGCTGAATAAAGGGTTGGGGATTGCCGCTCACACAGAAACGAGTTGGCATCGGTGGCCGAAGATTCTTCAGCCCCAGTAGATCGAGTTCCTGCGCAGCGGCGGCGACAACATGAACGGCGGGGTCAACTAGTTTGACTGATCGCGGCAGGATGCGGTGCAAAATAGGAGCCAAGTAGGGGTAGTGGGTACAGCCGTAGATGAGGGTATCAATTTGTCGCTCCAGTAAAGGTTCCAGATACTCCTGAGCGACAGAAACTGTGTAAGGATCGTCCAGCCGATTCTGCTCAATCAGGGGCACAAATTCTGGACAACCCATTTGCCAAACCTCAGCCTTAGGCTCCACTTCTACAATGGCGCGACGATAGGCATTACTGGCGGCTGTTGCGGGAGTGGCAATCACTCCAATGCGCTGCCCCTGCTGAACGGCTGCCCGTGCTCCGGGAAGAACCAGCCCCAAAATTGGAATGTTGAATTCAGAACGGACAATTTCTAGCGCCAGGGCAGAACTGGTGTTACACGCCATGATCACCATTTTTGCCCCCTGTTGCACCATCCAGTACAGAATCTCCCGCACAAACTGGAGAATTTGCGCTTGCGATCGCGTCCCGTAAGGTAAGCGGGCAGTATCTCCAAAATAGATGACCGATTCGTAAGGAAGCTGGCGATAAAGTTCTCGCAGGACGGTTAAACCTCCCACTCCACTGTCAAAAACCCCAACCGGAGCCGAATTTTGGCTAACAATTGGCAGCTCGTTACCTGTAAACCGATGGTTGAACACTCCTCACACCTCCAAGTTAGTTACGAATTTAGTTACGAATATTGAAAGACTGCAGCACACCAGTCTAAGACCGGGTCATCCTCTGAATGTACTGTAGAATGCCGCGAGCGATCGCGGCTGCCATCTGGCTGCGATAGGAGGGGTCAGAGAGTTTGGCAGCATCGCTTCGACCCGTTACAAACCCAACCTCCACCAGCACCGCAGGCATTGTCGTTTTTCGCAGGACGTAGAATCTGGCAGTTCTCACCCCCCGGTCAGGGACTCCGGTTCCTTCGAGAACACTATTATGAATCACCCGCGCCAGATCGGCCCCGCGGTTATAGTAGTAGGTCTCCAAACCATTGACATCAGGGCGGCTCATGTCAATCGCGTTTGCATGAATGCTAACAAACACCGACGCCCTCAACTGTTCTGCCATTTGTACCCGTGGTTCCAGATCGAGATCGATGTCGTCTCTCCGGGTTAAAACAGCCTGTACTCCTTGTTTTTCCAGCATGCTGGCAACCTTTATCCCAATGTCCAGCACAATTTCCTTTTCCTGTAAGCCCCTAATCCCAACCGCACCGGGATCGGGTCCACCATGACCGGGATCTACCACAACCACAATTTTTCCGTTGGGAATCTGAGGTAGAGTTGGCACGGAAATGGTCGGACGAGGAGCAGATGGTACTGGAATGATTGAACCGGGAGCACGTGTCTGGCTACTGGCAACCTGACCCCGCTGTAACTGTAATGCCAGGGTCTGCCCCGTCGGTTGATTCAGGTCAGTGATTTGCACACCCGCGGCGGGTTGTACCAGAATAGACACTGTGCGAGAATCTTCTTCCCGCAACCGTACCTTGAGGATGGGGCTGCTGGCATCCAGTTGGGGACCTTTGACCTGGGCAGCTAACTGGGCTGGGCGAATGGTAATCCGGTAAGCACTGGTTTTTCGATCCCAGCCGGAGTCGTATTTGAGGGGCTGGTTGGCCCGAATCACCAGTTGTCTGCCGCCATTTTCCAGTTGCACGGACTCAATGGTGGCAGGTCCGGCAGGAGCAGAAGTTGGAAAGTTGGGGACGATCGCCGAATTTTCTTCTCTCTCATCTCTGGATGGCTGCCGCTGGACCATTCCTCCCGCCGAGATCAGGGGCAGAGTTGGCACAATGACTGAATTGCTGGATGCAGAGTTAGAGGCTATAGGCGTTCTGTCTCCATTCATTGCTCCATTGCTGGATGCCATTTGAGGCTTGGGAATTTGTACCACCCACTGCCGGGCGGTCACCCCTCGAAACCTGATCTGGTTGGGGTCAATGGTATAACCGGGAGCCAATTCAATCACAATGCGGGTGGTTGTTTTGTCGTACTGGCCAAACCGGACAGCCCGAATGGAGCCATCCCCCACCGCCTCAGAAAAGGATGGACGCCCCAGCACAATACCAGGCAGGTCAATCACCAGTCGAGTGGGCTCTGTCAACAGTTGGGCAGAGGGTTGCACATCCTGATCGGTTCTGAACTCCAGCTTATTTTGACCATTGTCAAATCGCCAGGACTCGATTTTGGATGCCAGCGCAGGAGCAGGAAACAAAAGCAAGGATGTCGCGACAAGCAGGGTGTAAGGGTGATATTTCACGAGGTCTTGTGGGAGGCTCAGAGCACCAAAGGACAACCAGCAGTATTTCACAAGCAAAACTCCCTACCCATGATGCTCAAGGCATTCGGTATAAGGGGTGGATTTTGGCTGGGGAAAATTTGTTTCATGGGCGATCGCTCCTGTGCCTCAACAAACTCCAAGCCTTTTCAAGCCGGTAGGGAGTCCTCAATGAAAACCGCTGTAAGAATATACTCGATGTCTGCCGGGGGCGATCGCGAAATTCATGGTTCCCTGGATTTTTCCTGAAGAACGATAGCGGTAGTCATCTCCTCCTGAGACCTGCCAGCGGTCACCTGCCGTAATTTCCAACATTTCGTAACTGAATTGCGAAATGGTTAGGCTGGATGCTGTCTCTTCTAAAAATTCAGTCAGAGAAATCACCTATGAACCCCAAGGACTTGACTCCGCTCCAGGCATTACAGCGAAGCCTGGGCATGATAGTGCAGGCGGCACCGACAGAACTTAAGAAGCTGGCACTGTTGAATTTGCTCACTGGGGCAGGTCCCTCGATTACCCTGTTTCTGGGCAAGGTGGTGATTGATGAGGTGAGTCGGCTAGCCGGGCAGGTGGGTTCTGGAGAGGCAATCGCCCTACTGTGGTCACAACCGCTCCTGTTGTGGAGTTTGGGGTTGTCGATTGGACTGAACCTGCTAACGGATTCGGTGGATTCGGTGGGTAGCAGTTTATTTGCCTCTCTGCGCGATCGCGTCCAGGGTTTTGTGCAAAGCAAAGTCCTCCACAAAGTTGCCGCCTTCGATGATATCGTCCTGTTTGAATCTCCCGATTTGTTGAACCTGCTGCAACTGGCCGAAAAGGGAATTGCCCGGTTGCAGCGGTTGTCCTTCATCGTGGCGGCCACTCTCATGGGCATTTTCACGTTCATTCCATCGGTTCTGGTGTCTATCACAATTAACTGGTGGGTGCCTCTGGTACTGCTTCTATCGTCGATTCCATCCATCATTGTAGAGATGAAGTATCACAAGAAAAGTTGGCGAGTAGAAGAAACTCAGGCCGGGGTGACTCGTGAAATGGACATTTATGCTCGCGTCCTGACGGGGGATGCCTATGCCAAGGAGTTGCGGCTATTTTCGCTACAGGCTGTGCTACTGGATCGGTGGCAGGGGTTGTTTGAGCGCATGTTTGGTCGCATGGAGCGGGTACGGCATCAGGGGGCACTGGCGGTAATGCTGTGGGCGCTGGTTGGTGGTTTAGGAGTGACGTTGCCCTATGTTTATGTGGTACTGGGAGTGCTTCAGGGCAATTACACCGTAGGCGATCTGGCGCTGTTTACCGGAATTATTCTGCAAGTGCGTCGTAGTCTGTATATCCTGATTGCCCACACGGGGGATATCTATGATGTCGCCCTGGCAACGGCTCCCATTTTTCAACTGCTGGATCTGGAACCCCGGCTGACAAGTGGTGCAACCCCGATGCGATCGCCCTGTTTGCCCTCAAATCCTCTTACCCCAGGGATTCGGTTGCAGCAGGTATCCTTTGCCTATCCAGGGGGCGACAAACCCGTTCTGACGGGAATTGATCTGCATATTCAGCCTGGGGAAATGATTGCCCTGGTAGGAGAAAATGGAGCCGGAAAAACCACATTTGCCAAATTGCTATGCCGGTTATACGACCCTATAGAAGGCACAATTTTCTGGAATGGGCAGGATTTGCGATCGCTGAGTTTACCGGACTTGCGATCGCGGATTGCCGTTGTTATGCAAGACTATGCCCGGTTTCCAGCAACGTTACGGGAAAATGTAGGATGGGGCTTTTTGCCCAAGCTTCAGGAAGATGCCGCCCTGCTTACAGTTTTACAAGAAGCGGGCATTGATCATCTGGTCAGTGAACTGGAAAATGGGTTAGAAACCCCGCTGGGTAAGCAGTTAGAGAATGGGATCGATCTTTCTGGTGGGCAGTGGCAGCGAGTTGCGATCGCCCGCTCGCTGTTGCGCCTATCCCAGGCAGAACTGTTGCTGTTTGATGAACCCACGGCGGCCCTTGATCCGAAAAACGAGCAGGAAATTTACGACATTTTCCGCACCATTGCCCGTGGACGAATGACCGTAATTGTGAGCCACCGATTAGCGCTAGCCAAACTGGCAGACCGAATTATCGTACTGGAACATGGACGAATTGTGGAAAGCGGTAGCCATGATGCACTGATGGCAGACGGCGATCGCTACCATGCCATGTTCACCAGGCAGGCCAGCAGCTACATGTAATACTAATTCTTCAAAACCACATTCCGCCCTTTGACTGCCACACTTAGGTATTAGCGCTCAAAGCCTTCGGCAGCAAGCATTTCAAAAATACATAGGGCTTGCTGAAAAAAGCAGCAAAGGTTTACTGTGCCTAGTTTTCAAGCGGGATCAAGTCTGCTAAAGTGC
>JAIMBL010000290.1 GCA_023511615.1 Leptolyngbyaceae cyanobacterium HOT.MB2.61 | reverse complement strand
GTCTGGTCTTTTTCCTTTTCCAGCAGGATACGCCGTTTCTTCTCCTTTTCTCATACACCACAAATAAACATAGCTCTTGGGAAAGTCGGATTGCAGTTCTAGAGTTTTTTGGAAATTCGCGATCGCCAGTTCATAGCGCTCTGTGACATAGGCTGCCCAACCCAGGCTGTAGTAAGTGGCTGGAATCGTCGGGTCGCATGCGATTGCTCTCTCAAAGCAAGCGATCGCTTCCCCATGCCGCCCCAGATTGATCAACGCATTTCCCTTCTCATTCCAGACATCGTAGGAATTGGGCTGAAGCCGAATCGCCTCATCAAACAGGAGCAGTGCTGCTTCATAATTCCCAGCCTGGCTCAATTCCACGCCTTGCTGAAAACTGTTTACACCACTCACATTCTCTGTGCGAACTATCTGGCTCATGATCTCAGACAACTCTCTTACCCTGATGGGAATTTGATTCTAGAGTTCCCCAGTTGGTAGGATTTGCGACAGAAGAGCGAAGGGGCAGGAGGGGATGAGTTTTGAGTTTTGAGTTTTCACCTGACTCCTCTCTCCTCACCCCTCTCTAACAACGAACAACAGGCGTTGCTGATTCAAGGGATGAATTTAGAGTTGGATGAATTAAAACTTCGTTCCAATTCATCCTGCTATTCAGCAACACCCGAACAACAAATGACCAAAAACTAACATCTCCTATGACTTTCTATTCAGGCATTGACTTTGGCACTTCTGGGGCGCGGCTGGCTGTGATTGATGCAAACAGCCAACTCCTGACCGAAGTCAGTTGCCGATTTGGAGAGGTTACAGACTGGATTGCAACTTGGCAAGGGGCACTGTTCGACTTGATTAATCGGGTGCCGGAGGAATTGCGACGGGAAGTGGGCGCGATCGCCATCAATGGCACCTCATCCACGGTTCTCCTTTGTGATGCTGGTGGAAATCCCGTCACGACACCCCTGCTCTACAACGACACTTCAGGAACTTCTGAACTGGAATCCCTGCGCCAGTTCTTTTCTCTAGAGCGCAATAATCACGCCCCCTGCAAAGATACGGTACTGAGTGCGACCTCCAGTTTGGTCAAACTGCTCTGGTGGAAACGGCAGCCCTTCTTTTCCCAGGCACGATACCTGCTGCATCAGGCGGATTGGCTAGGATTTTTGCTCCACGGCCAGTTGGGTATCAGCGATTATCACAATAGCCTCAAGCTGGGGTATGACGTGATCCGCCTTTGCTATCCAGAGTGGATGGCAGAGCTGGAAATTTTGCCTCTTCTGCCAGAAGTTTGGGAGCCGGGAAGGGCGATCGCTCCCGTACAGCCTAGTATTGCCAACCAGTTTGGCTTACCATCTACCTGTCTCGTCTGTACCGGAACGACCGACAGCATTGCAGCCTTCCTGGCCAGCGGCGCAACTTCCCCTGGAGAAGCGGTTACATCCCTGGGTTCGACCTTGGTTCTGAAACTACTGAGTACAACCTTTGTTGAAGATGGTCACTACGGAATCTACAGCCATCGTCTAGGGGATTTGTGGCTGGTGGGTGGTGCTTCCAATACCGGAGGAGCCGTACTTCAACAGTTTTTTACCCCCGCAGAATTGGACGAGTTCAGTGCCCAAATTTCACCCGAAACAGAAAGCCCCTTCGATTACTACCCGCTGACTAAACCGGGAGAGCGCTTTCCGATTAATGATGCGGGACTGGCTCCCCGGTTGGAACCACGGCCCTGCGATCGCGTTAAATTTCTCCATGGATTGTTAGAAAGTATGGCCCGGATTGAAGCAAAAGGGTATCGGTTACTGCAAGACCTGGGGGCATCCCCTCTGCTCCGGGTCTATACAGCGGGTGGAGGGGCGAAAAACCAGGCATGGACAGCCATCCGCTCACGGCAGTCAGGTGTACCCGTTTCCCCTTCACCCCATACCGAAGCAGCCTACGGCACTGCCCTACTGGCTCAAAAAGGTTTGAGTTTATTCAAGCCATCTGCGCCGCTTCCAGCCAATCAAGAACCCGATCTAGCTGCTCCAGGCTAACCAGCCCATACTGCCAGAGAACAATGGGCAGCAGATTAGGTACCTGCTCCGGTTGCTGCAGGCTAAGTCTGGTTAAAAGCTTCCGTGCGGTATTGATGTCGGCAGCAGGAAGCCCCATATCCTCTTGTAAAAACTGGAATAGTCTGGCAGGTAGGGTCAACTCCATGATTATTCTTAGAACGCACAACCTAAATGTAACGTTTTGTGTAAAGTTTTGCAACGACTTCTCAGAAAATGTCTGCCTGATCTGACTTTTCTTTGAACGGCTTTCACAACTCGGCTTTAAAGTCCTTGCTTTTTAGCAGGCAAAGATTCTGAAAGCCAGCTCTATTTTTTCCAACCGAAATCAGCAGCGCTCTCTAAAATGTCCATTCCATCGGCATACCACAACCTTTACTGACCTGACATCAATCTCCTGTAAAGTTGAGCAAAAATACTTATCAAGCCTTGACCAGGTAAAAATACTTAGATTAGAATGGAGACGGAATGTTAAGTAATATGTAACGTTGGTCTGAAAAGCTTAATACATGTGCCCACTGTCTGCCTGGTGGAAAGCGGGCGGGCTGTCTAAATAAGAGTTTGCCATCATGTCTCAAATCCTGGATTCCCTGCCCCCAGAGCTGTCCGATTCAATTCTTTGCTGCTACGTCAACAGCTCTTCGAGGATACAGATTGTCCGCATCACTAACATTCCGAACTGGTACTTCGAGCGAGTGGTTTTCCCCGGTCAGCGGCTTCTGTTTGATGCGCCCAAGTCAGCTCATTTAGAAATCCACACTAACGCGATCGCCAGCGCTATCCTGGCCGATACCATTCCCTGTCAGCAATTGCAGGTACGGGAAGAGGGTGAGACGAAGGGGTAAAGGGGAACTTCTAAGAGGATGTTTGAAAAGGTAAAGACAGTTAAAACCGTCACTACAAACTCAGAGCTTTAGGGGTGTACACGAGGATTTTTCAGCTCATAGTGATGACTTTAGTCATCACTATGACTTGACACCAGACCTTTAAGGCATCCTCTAATGCATCTGCCCTCAGGGGAATTCAACACGAACGAAAAAGGGATGAGGTGTGATCCCCCCTCTCCTCTGTATCGAAAAATAAACCATTTTTAATTCTTAAAACAAAACTCTCCCCTTTCTGGGGTTCTTTGTTGAGGAATCTCTATAATCCTTCTTGTTTGGATACGTTTTTCCATATACAGGAGGTGAAAGCTTGCTTTACACATCTCTGTTAGCGGTTGCTCACACAACGGAGTGGTCACCCCAGGTTGGCATCATAATGATTGCAGCTTGCCTGTTTGCGGTTGCGATCGGTCGTCCCGCCATTAAAAATCGTGGGGTTGGTCCAAAATTACCTGTAGAGGTGCCCGCTTTATTTGAAGGGTTTGGCGTTCCTGAATTACTGGCAACGTTATCCTTCGGTCACATTATTGGTGCTGGGCTGGTCTTGGGACTCAGTAATGCCGGGATCCTGTAGCAACTTAATAATCTTCAAGAAATCATGACCTATTTGTCTGGGCAGTTATGTACACTGTCCAGTTTTTTGTTTATAGCCATAGCTACCTGGCTTAGAACAGGGTGTAGGGTTTCCACCCTGCACCTCGTTCTAAACCACTCTTCACTTGCTATACCAATTTTCCGGTGTTAGAACAAAATGTGACCAAAACTGACAGGTCTGGCGGGAGTCAGAAGTGAAAGGGGAAGTCAGAAGGAAGGCAAAGGGAGACAGGCAAGAGGCGATAGGGAATGGGCGACAGACAGCAGGCAAACTAACAATTCTCTTAACCCCTCACCCCTTTATCCCTTTTTCTCCACTCCTTAAGCAGATCGGGGGTCACCAAACCCTGTGGAAAGAAGATAGAGCCAATCACAATAAAAAGCCCGAAGATAATCAGGCGTCCATCACGCAGAAATTGGGAGAGCCAGAGGGGAAGCCCTGGGATATCCGCGATCGCGCGTAGAACTTCAGGCAAGGCTGTGAACACCATCCCTCCCAGCACTGGTCCCAGATAGATGCGGGACCCACCAATCAGAACAAAGGTGAGGTAGATAATACTGGCGTCAAAAGTGCCCTGACGGGCGTTCCAGGTGTTGAGGAAGTGGGCACTGAGGGCACCTACCAATCCTGCCAGAATGGCTCCCAGAGTGAAGGCCAGTACCTTAAAGTAGGTAGGATTGATGCCCATGGCATCGGCGGCCAGCTCATCTTCCCGAATCGCAATGAAAGCCCGTCCCACTCGAATGTTTTCCAGACGATAGACAAAGACTGTGCTGAGTAACAACAATGGCAAGGCTATCCACAGGTATTCGATCGCCGTCTGGAACGGTTGCGGCACGCCAAAAATCCCCACCGCACCCCCAGTAATATCCAGATTAAGAGCAAGAATGCGCAGAATTTCGACGAAGGCAATGGTGGCGATTGCCAGATAAATGCCCCGCAACCGCAGGGCTGGAATTCCAACCACAATTCCCAACAGTCCCGAAACCACGCCAGCAATCAGCATCTCCAGCAAAACGAGAGGGATAGGAAATAAGCTGCCCGCCGGAGCCTTAAATACCTGAGTCGAAAGGATGGCGGCAATGTATCCACCCAGGGCATAGAAGCCTGGGCTGGCCAGCGAAAGTTGCCCGGCCATCAGCGGCAGATACAGCGACAGCCCCAGGACTGCACCCAGCAGCATCGAGACAATTAAAAAGCCGTAGGTATTAAAAAAGTCAGCCACACTTGCACTTAACTTGCACTTAACTCAGATCCAGGAATTGAAGCCATTACAGCCACACCCATCCATCCTACAATGAAGGCATCAACGGGCAGCATAAGAGGATTTTTGCAGAAGGGCCCTAACGCGACTGACTGAGCAATCTAAACCTCCAGTACCAACTAAGTAGCTGGGTGCAATTAAATTAAAGATGGTTGTGGGGTGGAGGGGGTGAAACCCCCTGCCTGGGGGCAACGCCCCCACTCCCCTTGCTTCCAATTAATGATGTCTACCTACTTA
>JAIMBL010000289.1 GCA_023511615.1 Leptolyngbyaceae cyanobacterium HOT.MB2.61 | reverse complement strand
TTCCAGCGAGTTTCAAGATGTAACCATCAACCTTCTCAAAGCTCGTGAAATACTTTTTCAGCAAGCCCTATTTAGTGCAATTTAGTGCAAAGTTGGGCTCGTTTTTCCTGTACGGTTCTGATTACGCAATCAGCTACCAAAAGGAACATTGAAACTGTGGTAGTGCCCAAATCGTAATGATTTTTGAGTCGTTAATGATAGCGGCTGGTGCTGCTCATCATTACCTTGTTAGGTCTACCGAAACTGTTTCATGCCGAACTCAGGGTTGCTGAGAAGCCAGACGATTTAGAAGTAAAGTACCGGTTACTCGGCTCTGGTTATGGACAATTCAGGCCAGCTTCCATCTGAGCTTCAGCTCTTTCTACTTCTGCCACTTGAGGCGAGATCGCTTGAGAAGCCTGCTGAAGTGTCGCTGTATCAGGAACGTTACGAATCGCGGTTTCCAGGTTATTGTATGCCGTTTCTAATTCGGCAGATTTTGCCTCTTGAACCGCTTGAGCGGAAACCTTAACGTTGCTAAATGCCGTTCTGACCTTCTCCTGCGCATTTTTCAAATCTCCACTGTAGAACTGGGGCTCATGCTTTTGAGTTTGGCGACAGATGTATTGAGTCTTGCCAAATTGGTAAACAGTTCAGTCTTCTTGTCCTGGGTTGATTGTGGAGATTCCTGGGTTGATTGTGGAGATTCCTGGATTGCACAGCTTGCCAGTAGAATCAATGGTAGTGCAACCGGAAAAAATTTAAACAGCTTCATCATAAACCTCCGATTCAAATTCAATCAAGTCAACAGTAAAGATGAAAGAAAAGAAGGAGCGATCGCACCTCTGCCAATGCATGTTGCACTGACATATACTTTGCATTTCCATTGCACACTCAGCTAATCAAGCTTAGTTTTTGCTACAACCTGAAACACTGACCCGGTAAGTTGTTCCCTGTCTTCCGCTGATATTGGTGTTATTTTGAAAAGGCTGACGACCTGAAGCGGGAGGCTCGATTACGATTTGAAACGGAATGCCACCAACCAATGAAAGGCCGTCGCGTCTAAAAACCTGCTCAGATGTGTTGTTACTATGCCTGAAATTAATAATGACATTGTAATTTGCAGGTAATTCCGAAGTAATGGTAGTAATGTAGCGGATGAACCTCGTACCACCGGGTACAATGAAGTCGGTATCCCAGGTGTTTCTCACACCTGGAGTAACACCTGGTGAAGAAATCGTTTTCCTGACTTCGTATTGTGAACCTTCAAGAGGCTTAAATGACACACATGTTTCAGCCGCGTTTACTGGTAAAGAAGCAAATGGGATACTCGCACCAAATAACGCACCGAACACTGTAAACAGCGCACGATTAGAAATCATAAAAAACAGACTTATGAAGTAAAAAACGGGCAAATACAATCTTTGCAAACTCAACTGCGGCTGATTATAGTCAACACTTATATGAAAGTTATATGATCGAATCAACAATAAAAATTTAATATCACGTATAGCTTCCACTAAACCAAAGAATTAATATAGCAATGTTCATCTTCCTCATCCCTCACTAACAACTAACAACCAACAACTAACAACTCTCAAGACCGACGACAGAAAGGATACTTGGGTAGCGCTGTCGCAAGGAGGAAACAGATTCCTGCAAAAATCAGTGCGATCAGCAAGGAAGATTTGATTCCTGAAGTTGCCGCATCCAGACTGATTGATCGCACCAACGGATAAATAGAAGGTGGCAGTTGATTGGCAAACACAGTTCTGAGTTCTTCCTTCGAAAAGGTTTGAAGCATTTCTTGTAGCTCGGCGATGATTCTAGTGCGCTGGGCGAAGGGTAACGTTTTGCCCAACTCTTGTAAAACACCATTAACAATGCCTTGAGAGGTGAAAAACACAAGCGTTGTGCCCAGGATTCCTCTGCCCAACGAGCTACCCAAATTTTGAACCGGATTATAAATTCCAGGGCACTGGGGTTTATCTTCCATTGAAGCGGCTGAGAAGGTGAGAGCACTCACGTAGGACAAAAACAACCCTGAACCAACACCCATAACAATCAACCCCGGCATTAAATCAAACGAGGTGATTTGGGAATGCAAGCTGTGAAAAAGAATGACAATACCAGTCGCTAACAAAGAAATCCCACTACAAACGATATGTTTGGGTGCAATGCGATTGCCCAGAATCAGATACTTCACGACTGCAACCAGCACAATAACTGTTGTCAGGTTATAGGGAATCACCGTCAGCGCAGTTCCAAAGGGATTCAGTGATAATGCAACGGGCACAAACTGGTATAAATTGAATTGCACACCTGTTGTAATCAGAGTATGCAACATCGCTGCCAAAACTCCCAAAACGAATTCTCGTTCGCGCAATAATCCAACTCGCAGTAAGGAAGCTCCTGATCGATTTGCCTGTCGCCGTTGCCATAGGCCAAAGAAACCTAAAACAATGGCCCCCACAGCTACTAACGTAGGCACAATCGAAACTGCAAAGGGCGGAATCACCAGACCTGCAATTGAAAACTCTCGCTTCGGTTCCCACCAGCCAAATTCCCCTGCTAAACCGATGCCGACGAAGATAGAACTCAATCCTAAAAAGGAGAGCAAACCACCCACCCAATCAATTGGCTGTGCACAGCGCGTAATCAGATGGGGCAGCGATCGCCGAAGCAGTAACACCAGAATTAAAACACTGAGCGAAGGCACAAAAGCCCAGCGCCATCCAAAATTGGAAGCCAGATAACTTCCCAGCAGTGCTCCAGACAATCCCCCCAGTGTTGAAGCCAGAATTAGAGCCAGGGTTGATAGTTCTTCCGCTTTGTCTTCATAGATCAGATCAGCGATCGCCCAGGGTGTGCTGATCAAAGGGGTTGCTGCCAGACCCGTCAACAGGGCAAAACTGAAAGCCAGCATTTCAATTGTAGGACTCAGAGAAGTGAGCGCAATTCCAATGCCATACAGCAGCAACCCACCCGTGAAGACACGAGTTCGTCCGTAAAAGCGACACAAATTTTCCGTTGTCGGTGCAAAGGATGCAGTCACCAGGGAGAAAACTACCAGAATCCCTTGAATGGAACCAACACTGGAATTCAGTTCAAACACCATTGGAGCCATGATAGCGGGCATGACACTGACATTGTAGGCAACCATAAATAAGGTCAGGGTGATTGCCCAAAAGCCCTTATCACTGAACTGAATCGGTCGCGTTTGCTCCATATAGTGCCTCTGAAGTTCTCGATTCCATAATATGAGTTTCTTAGTTTTATAGAGTAAGTTAGGAAAGGATTCATTATTCTGGTGCATGGAATGAACGGCAAATTTCCGTGGGCTCAGCCATTTACCGGCTACAGGGTCACTTTACTGGTTGGATTTCTTGCAGTTGTGGCCGTAAGTCCTGTCATAGCCCAATCCTCCATTGAAAAAGCGCAACCCTTTCAAATGGCTCAATCTTCCCCAATTGAAGGAAGCTGGCGATTGGCCAACATCGTCGAGTCGCCAACTCCAACTCCCATGGTTCCCCAAAAAACCCCTGAACTGACCGCAGAATTTACGGGCGATCGCGTCTCCGGTTCAGGCGGATGCAACCGTTTTATGGGCGGCTACACAATTAAGGGGGACCAATTGAGCATTGGCCCGCTGGCATCCACGTTTAAAGCCTGCGAGGAATCGATTATGAAGCAGGAAGCGAAATACCTGAAGGCATTAGAAGGTGCCCAACGGTATGAAGTCGATGACCAGGGCTTGCAAATCTTTTACCAAACCGAGCAAACATCGGGCGTTTTACGCTTTACCTCGAAAGCAGTGCAGGGGTTATGGTAGCAGGCACTATGAAGCGGTCAGTCGTTGTGAGGGCAGGTGCGATCACTTTCTTTCTGCGCGATAGTCATCCCTGCTAAAGCGGCCACAGTTTACACGCTTGAAACGATTCAGGTGTCCCTGTGATCAGCCAGTCAGCTATCAACAACCTCAAACCTGGCAGAAAGCATCGCCTTTTCTTCGATGCCCTTTTGGTGGATTTGCCCTCCTGAGCTTTTATGTAGCAGTGGCTTCATCCTCCGTTGCGGCCTGGTTCTCTTTTGCGATCGCCGCCATCTTACTTCTAATTCTCTGGAGAGGCACAAAGGCGAAACTTTCCGGTAGAAGACGTCAACAGCGATGAGTGCAATCGCACCTGATCAGTAACCGGAACACTCTATAATAAACATCACTTTTCTTATTCCCCATCTATCTATCCCCCCTCATCCTCCCATGTCCCATTCTCCATCGACTCAGAACACGTTAACGGGACTGAGCGATCGCGAAGTCATCGCACAACGGGCGGCGGGGAAAGGCAATAACGTCCCGATCCAAACCAGTCGCACGTATTGGGATATTCTGCGAGACAACCTGTTCACGTTTATCAACGGCGTGTATCTGTTTCTCAGCCTGGTATTGATTGTGCTGGGGCGCTCCAGCGATGTGGTGGTGCTTGCCTTTGTCATCTTCTTGAATGTGGTTGTTAATGTTGTTCAAGAAATGCGGGCCAAGCGGAAACTGGACAAAGTTGCCCTGGTCACGCGCCCCCACGCTACTGTGATTCGGAACGGGCAGGAACGGGAAGTTGACCCCAATGAAATTGTCCTGGGGGATGTGCTGGTAGTTCATCCTGGTGATCAAATTGTGGTGGATGGCAGCGTGGTCGGCCCTGGGGAAATGAAGGTGGATGAGTCCCTGCTAACTGGTGAGTCTGATTTGATTCCAAAACAGGAGGGAGATCCGGTTTACTCCGGTAGTTTTTGTGTCAGCGGCACGGCCTGTTATGAAGCTGAAAAGGTGGGAGCGGACAGCTTAGCCAACAAAATGACGGCAGAAGCACGGCAGTTTCGCAAATCGCTCACTCCATTGCAGCATCAAATTAACTTGATGATCCGGCTACTGCTGGGGATTGCGATTTTGTTGGGATTCACGGTCACCATGCAAATGCTGTTGCGGGTCAGTTCGATTACGCAAGGGGTGCAAAATTTAGCCGTAATTAGGGCTTGCTGAAAAAGTATTTCACGAGCTTTGAGAAGGTTGATGGTTACATCTTGAAACTCGCTGGA
>JAIMBL010000288.1 GCA_023511615.1 Leptolyngbyaceae cyanobacterium HOT.MB2.61 | reverse complement strand
ATATTCCTGAATATAAATTCTAAGAAATATTTCGATATATTTTTGTTGACCTTTAAAACCTAAAAAAAGCGGAAGAGTTTGAGCAGGAATCAATTGGCAAGAAAGGGATTAGGAAAAAGATTTCAGTCATTTTTGTCGCTCAAAACAAGTTGATTAGAGGAGTTATATTAGCGATTAATCTGTTGTTAACGCTATGCACTTTTCGTCCGGATATATCTTGCTACTAGCGAAGCAACCTCAGAAAGTCAATGTGCTGGCAACATTGCTGGGGCGCTCTAGCTATTCTGTGGCAATCGCAAACACCGAGGCACAGGCGATCGCCCAGTTGGTTCAGCACCCCCCCTTCCTGATCATCCTGGCGGGCAACCACGACCACTGGGCTCAAAGCCTTCTGCACGAACTCCGCACTCATGCCAAAAATCACCAAATCACCCTCGTTGCCCTGACCGATTTCCACGCCCCTAGTTGGATCCATCAGGAAGAAAATCCAGGCTTTGATGGCTTCCTGGTCAACCCCATTAGTAGTGATATTCTGTCATCTCTGGTGCAGTCCGCTCAGACCCGGCAAATGTGCTGCCCCAGTGGCTGAAACCAGAAGAACGCTAGAATAGCTGAATTAGCCTCTTCGCACCCTTTTTTCCCTGGCTATGCAGCTTGCACCGTGCTATCCTGTGGTTTACCAGGTACTTAAGCCTCTATTTCCCGATTGTCTCTGGTCAGGTTGCGAGCATAGCCGTAGAATTGCCCTCACCTTTGACGATGGTCCCCATCCAGAATACACGCCTCAGCTGCTCAAGGTTCTGGACCGCTACGGTATCCCAGCCAGCTTCTTCTGGTTAGGGGTTTGTGTTAACCGTTCGCCCGCAACGGCGAGAGCGGTGTATGAGTCAGGGCACTGGATTGGGCTGCATGGCTATGACCATCGCTCGTTCCCGATGCTTTCCCCAATCGAACTTAAACAGTCCCTTGAACAGACTCAGGAAGCGATCGCTCAGGCCTGTCAGCTTTCGTTCGAAGCGGTTCGCGATGTTCGTCCCCCCAATGGGTTTTTCACACCTCAAACCTTAGACCTGCTCCGGCAGTGGAACTACCGTCCAGTTATGTGGAGTGTGGTTCCTGAGGACTGGTTAAGACCTGGCGTAGCGATCGTGGTTCAACGCGTTCTGCAACAGGTTAAAAGTGGTTCGCTGATTGTTCTGCATGATGGTTATCATGGGGGAGCGGACGTGGCAGAAACCGCCGATCAGCTAATTTCCACTCTTCTAGAGCAAAATTATCACTTTGTTACAGTAGACCAGCTCTGGGAAGGGCGATGAAGCTCATCGAAACCCGAAATCAGGTGAAGTTGTGAGTTTTGAGTTTTGAGAAAGGCTACAGGCAACAGGGGGAGGGTTCTCCCAGCTTGCCAGCGAAAGAGTAACCTAAGCTACTCTTTCATTTAAAACAAAATCCCTGGCTCTGCATCCAAATTTAGCTATATCAATTGAGTTATTAAAACTATTAATCCTATCTATCAAAGCCAATTAACTTAAATCATCTATTTTTGCCTGGTTCTGTCTTCTCCTCCATCACTGGAGTTCACTGAAATGGCTGAAGTCATTTCCGCAATATGTTCAGGCTCAGTAATAATTTCCCCCTAGTATTCTAAAAAAGTGTAATTAACTTAATAATTAGCGTTGATCAAGTTCTGAGGATTATAGGTTAACGTAGCTACAGGAGATTAGATTCCTGAGCGGGATTGCCTGTACAAGGGGTCTCTTAGGTGGCTACCTGTACTTTTGGCAACCCCCTCAAACTTAAGTGATTGTTGTAAGGAATTGCATCCGATTTGGGTGCTGAGTAGTTGAAACTATCCCTAGTATCTAGTTAAACTACGCAAGCTATAGGGCTAGCTTGAGCCCTTTCCTGACTTTCTCAATGTTCACGACGGGCAAGGAAAAGCGTGCAACTTCTGTCAGAAAAGCTACAATCAGAAGGGTCTTTATTAGACTCCGCCCTGGGTAGTATGTAAACTGGTGTCTTTGCCTACGTCATAACTGTGGCAAAAGTCAGGTGTCTAATTAGCTAATGGGGTATTCCTGCGGGTTTGGTTACTCTGAGCCCGAGCGATGATCCTGAGTGTGATATTCTCTGTTGAGCAATTTTCATTTTTTTCATTTTTTTAGTAAGGAGCATGAGGAACGCGGCATGACCCAGGCCAACGACGTACTCGAAATCGACTTGTTAAACGACACCTCTAATGATCTGCCCGATAGTGAATTAGGGTTTTTCATCGAAGATGAAGACGATCGAGACGACCCTCTAGAAGCTCCTCTAGAAGCTTCTGACGATGATGAGGATGGCAAATCCGATAAGGTTCGCTCTAATCGACGTCGAGCACAGACGAAGAAGAAGCATTACACCGAAGATTCAATTCGTCTGTACTTACAGGAAATTGGTCGAATTCGACTGTTACGGGCTGATGAGGAAATTGAGCTAGCTCGCAAAATTGCAGATTTGCTGGAACTGGAGCGAATTCGGGAAAGCCTTCAGCAGCAGCTTGAGCGAGATCCTCAAGACAACGAGTGGGCTAATGCTGTCAATATGCCCCTGCCTGCCTTCCGTCATCGGTTGCATCTGGGTCGCCGGGCGAAGGACAAGATGGTGCAGTCGAACCTGAGGCTGGTGGTGTCGATCGCCAAGAAGTATATGAACCGGGGATTGTCCTTCCAGGATTTGATTCAGGAGGGAAGCCTGGGTTTGATTCGTGCGGCTGAAAAGTTTGACCACGAAAAGGGCTATAAGTTTTCGACCTACGCGACTTGGTGGATTCGGCAGGCCATTACCCGGGCGATCGCTGACCAGTCCCGCACCATTCGTCTTCCCGTCCACCTCTACGAAACCATTTCTCGCATTAAGAAAACCACCAAACTGTTATCTCAGGAAATGGGGCGCAAACCCACCGAAGAAGAAATTGCGACCCGCATGGAGATGACCATTGAGAAACTACGATTCATCGCCAAATCGGCTCAGTTGCCTATTTCTCTGGAAACGCCAATTGGTAAAGAGGAAGATTCTCGTTTAGGTGACTTCATTGAGTCAGATGGTGAAACGCCTGAAGACCAGGTTTCTAAGAATTTGTTGAGAGAAGATCTGGAAAATGTTTTAGATACTCTCAGCCCCCGTGAGCGGGATGTCTTGAGACTGCGCTATGGGCTGGATGACGGACGGATGAAAACCCTTGAAGAGATCGGTCAGATTTTTAACGTCACCCGTGAGCGGATTCGCCAAATTGAAGCAAAGGCTTTGCGCAAGCTGCGCCATCCGAACCGAAACAGCGTACTGAAGGAGTATATCCGTTAGGTATTGGCTGTTTTTGCCAAAATCTTGGAAGTTTAAGTGTTAATGCAGATCATGGGTGCAGCTTCAGGTTGAACCCTCCGAAGTTTGCGTAAAAAGCCTGGTTGGACTAACCAGGCTTTTTTGTTTTACTCGGTGGCGACCTTTGGCTTGAATGGTTTGACTTTTCCACCCAATGCCTGGGCGATCGCGGTTGTATTAGCAACCATCATCTTGATGTAGGTGTCGGCACCACTGCCGGGGGCACCAAGTGAGTCAGAGTAGAGTTGACGAGGAGCCAGTTCTACCCCAGCTTCCTGGGCTACGGTTTTAATGAGCGCAGGATTAATGGTCGTTTCAGCAAAAATGGCAGGCACCCCTGCTGCTCGGACTGAATCCGCCAATCGCTGAACAGTCTGGGCGCTCGGTTGCTCTTCTGTACTGATGCCGATTAAAGTTCCAGCAAGCGTTAGCCCATAGGCTCGTGCATAGTACTGAAAGGCATCGTGGGTTGTCACCAGTTTGCGATTTACGGGTGGAATGGTGTTGATCTGTTCCCGGATCCAGGTATCCAGTTGCTCCAGTTGTTGCCTCAATTGAGTGGCATTTTGAGTGAAGCGATCGCGATTAATGGGCGACAGTTCAATTAAGGCATCTCGTACGACGACCACCATACTGATTACATTTCTTACATCTCCCCAGACGTGGGGATCGGGCACCTTCCTTCCCTGCTCCTTCATTTCGATTGGAGGAACTACCTCCCCCACCGCAAGCTTGCGGGCCTTTGTACCCACCGCACTGATTAGCCGGATGATGCTTGGCTCCAGATCATAGCCGTTGTAAAGGATTAAATCCGCCTTCTCTAATGTCTTACTATCCGTGGGAATCGGTTCATAGATGTGGGGATCAGCACCGGGTTTAAGAATACCCGTAAGCTGAATCGCATCTCCAGCGATCTCGCCTGTGAGATTGGTGAGAATTGTGCTGGTAGAAACTACCCTCGGCCTAACATCAACTGAAGCTTGAGGTGGAATTGATTGAGTTCGAGAGCATCCATGCAAGATCAGTACAGATACTAACCCAACCAGAAACTGCCGTCGCCTAATCCCCTTTCTATTGATCATCATCACCAATAGATTTCATATTTTTTTCATTTTTTTAATCCTACACCTTTCGTTGCCTGAATTGGAGTCTTTACTCAAGTTCAAGGTTGAGCGTGAAGCTTCTAAAATTTAGAAGGGAAAAGACGCTAAAGTGGAAGGCCTGGTGTAGAAATAGTAAATTTTCTTTTCAGCTCTGTTGCACTTTGATTCTCTTTTTACAGGAATAAAAGATTTACTCATCTGGCTTCTCACCGGATGCCTGCTGTGGAGCAGTTGCAGCTATATTACAATTCCTTCATAATTAAACCCTGTTGCTTAAGCTTTGACTTGCAAATCTAGAGTGCAGGCATTAAATTGAAGTCATAACGATTGTGACTTAATTAACTATCTTTGATTAGCTTGCTACAAAAGCCTCTCCGTCTCAGTTTTTTCTAGACCATTTGACTCTCCTGAAAGATTAGTGGTGACCGTTACTGACCATCCAAATAAAGTTAATCCTCAGGCATTTTATTTGGAGTGAAAGGGTAATTGCGCTCCACTCTCTATCGTCAAGCCGAAGAGTTACTCCGTTGTCCTTATGTCTTCAATTGAGGTGTGAGGATGAGGTGTGAGGAGGGTAGACAGGACTTTCCTATATCGTTCTGTCGCTGATTCCGTTTGAGATGAATAAGCAATTACGCCAATTCCTTCAATGAACGCTATAGATTGAAACCCGGTTGGGAGGGGTTTGGATGTGTAGCCACTCAAGGATGAATTGGTTGAAATGACCCCCAATTTTCGGACAGGAGGCTAAGAGTAGTATCCTTGTTCTTAAAAGGGGTAAATATGGC
>JAIMBL010000029.1 GCA_023511615.1 Leptolyngbyaceae cyanobacterium HOT.MB2.61 | reverse complement strand
GGCACTGAAATAAGCTCAGAACTAAAGTTCTGGCTCAAAGCTAAAGTCAGTTGAAACTGACTGAAACGCAGATTTGTCAGGATTTGAACCTGTTTTAACAGGTTTCCGCTCTGAGCCTGAGATTGATCTCAAGGCTCTTGAGTCAGTGCCATTCATCTAAAGTTCAACCGTAACCGGAACGTGATCACTGGGTTGTTCAAGCTTGCGGGGTTCGACGTCAATGGTGCAGGCGATCGCCCGTTCATACAGATCAGGAGTCAGGTAAATATGATCAATCCGCCAGCCCAAATTGCGCCGAAAAGCGGCCTGTCGATAATCCCACCAGCTAAAGTGTCCCCCCTCTGGCGTAAACTTCCGAAATACATCCGCCAGGCCCAAATCCAGCACAGAAGCTCGGAGTGCCTGCCGCTCCAGAGGAGTCGCCATCACTTCTTTTTCTTTTCCTGTAGGGTTGTAAATATCAATATCTTCCAGAGCTACATTGAAGTCACCACAGACCAGAAGTTGCGCCGGTTGGCTTGCAAGTAGTACTTTCAGGTACTCATGTAAAACTTCCAGCCACTGCAACTTATAGACATACTTTTCGCTACCAACGGAAGATCCGTTAGGTACATAGAGGTTCACGATCCGAATGCCATCTGCAACCCCAGCAATCACTCGCTTCTGCTCATCTATCGGTAGAACTCCCTCCCCCAACACCCCAGCAAAACCTAGACACACATCACTCAAAGGCTGACGGGTTAGGATTGCAACCCCGTTGTAGCTCTTTTGCCCGAAAGTATAGGAGTGATAGCCCAGTTCAGTAAATGACTCGCGGGGAAAACCCTCGTCCACAACTTTCGTTTCTTGCAAGCAAAGAACATCGACCGGGTGATCCTGCAACCAGTTCACAACATGGGATAGCCGGGTACGAATCGAGTTGACGTTCCAGGTCGCAATTTTCATTAAAAATCTCACAAAAGCATAGGGATGTTGCGGACAACATCCCTACCATTGGATGGGGTTCAACTAGATAGCTTAGGTCCAGGTAAGGCCAACATTCCTAGCCCTCCTGTGCTGGTCAACCGTCAGGCTTCGGTTGGATAGACACTTACCTTTTTCTTGCTCTTGCCGTAGCGCTCAAAGGTCACCACGCCAGCAATTAAGGCAAAAAGGGTGTCATCGCTACCCCGACCTACATTGTTACCAGGATGAATCTTGGTGCCACGCTGGCGAACCAGAATATTTCCAGCCTTGACAACCTCGCCGCCATAGCGCTTGACGCCCAAACGCTGAGCATTCGAGTCACGACCATTGCGAGTACTGCCTGTACCTTTCTTGTGAGCCATAGTGTCCTCTGTCTATATCGCTAATCTAAAAGATTTTGAGTGAACTCAGCAAGTTTGGTCTGGTTACCTACTCTTGAGGATACTCCTCAAGAGACTCAGCTTTTTGCTTTGCTTTAGGCCTGGAAGCGAGTGCTTCGTCGGTTTGGGCGGTTTCAGGAGCCCCAGCAGGAGCGGATTTCTCTGCTCTAGTTGGGATTTCGGCGGGTTCTTCTGCTTCAGCCACCGGAGCTTCTTCTGGTTCAGCGGCTGGTTTGGCAGTAGTTGTTTTTGCCTCCGCCGTATTTTGGGAACCTGCCCCACCCAGATTGATGCTGTTGATCATTAAGCGGGTCAGTTCCTGACGGTGACCTTGCTTTTTGCGAGTCTTTTTCTTAGGGCGCATTTTGTAAACGATAATTTTGTTGCCACGCAGATGGCGCATGACCGTTGCTTCAACCGTTGCGCCCTCAACCAGTGGTTGCCCAATGCTGATGGTGCCGTCATCTTGAACGAACAGCACCCTGTCAATCGTGATTTGAGAGTCGGGTTCAGCTTCAATCCGATTAATGTCGTAGAACCGTCCTGGCTCTACCCGCAGTTGTTTGCCGCCTGCTTCAATAATTGCGTAAGAAGTCATAGAATTGCCCTAGAAATTGCCGTACAGGTAGCCTGAGAAGTCAGAAACTCTGGATGAGGAGGTTAAGTGGAATCGCTAGGAGCCCAGCCCCAATCCCTTGAGCTCATGTCTCCTGAAAGGCTTTTTGTGTCTCACCTGATCCGAGCAGGAATTGACAGCTAGTTACTTAGTATGCCTGTTTTTAGAGAGACCTGTCAACGCTTTTCTTTCATCGTACAGGCAAGTTGAGTACAGAGCGGTAGTGGGCTTCCACCTGTTTAACAGATTTTGACTGGCGATCGCTCATCCACTGGCTGCGTTCAAACAGCGATCGCCGCAAGTCATCCACAGAGATAGTGGTAATTTGCCCGCTGGCGATGATGCGGTTGCCTCTCACCCAGGCGCTATCGACAGCCTGAGTGGGGCGACCCAGAACCAGAAGTCCAATGGGGTCAGTGCGTGGCAGCAGGGATAAATTCGTTAGGTCATACAGCACAAGGTCTGCCTGTTTCCCAACTTCTAGAGAACCAAACTGGTCTGCCATCCCCAAACCTCTAGCGCCGCCTAATGCCGCAATTTCTACGGCCTGGCGGGGAGTGATCCAGTTTTGATAGTCGAAGTCGGTGACATTGTGCAAGATAGTGCCGATTTTGATGGCTTCCAGTAGATCCTGGGAATCGTTGCTGGCGGAGCCATCGCAGCCAAAAGCGACGTTGACTCCAGCTCGCAAATATTTGAGGATGGGGGCAATGCCACTCCCCAGACGCAGGTTACTGAGGGGATTGTGGACGACTGTAGACTGAGTTTCTGCCAGGATTTTGGTGTCTGCTTCATCCAACCAGACGCAATGGGCCAGGGAGGTGCAGGGGCTGAGGAAGCCAAGGTGCATGAGGTGGGTGACAGCGCTACAGCCGTATTTTTCCTCTGCCAGCATTTGCTGGGCTTTCGTCTCCAGCAGATGGGTGTGACGGCAGAGGTGGTGGCGATCGCTCAATTCAATGCAGCCCTCAAACAGGGCATCGGAGCAAAGCTGTGTCCCGGTAGGGGCAGTCATAATCTCAATGCCTTCCTCCGGGCGATGGAATTGTTGCACCACCTCCTGCATCAGTTTCAGTGTTTCCTGGGTTGAGCGGAGGTAGGGAAGATGCTCCTGTGGGTTGCCACCAGAGGGGATGCTGGCTGTCAACGATTCATCCTGGAGCAACGGACCAACAAAGGCCCGGATGCCAATTTCCCGATAGGCGCGGACAGTGGCGGCAATGGTTTCCAGTTCACGACCGGGAATCATTACCAGATGATCAACGACACAGGTGCCGCCCGACAGCAAAGTTTCTGCTGCTGTCCCCAGGGCACTCAGGTAAACCTGTTCTGGGTCGAGGGGAGTGAAGTCGTAAAGTTCCGCAATCCACAACTCCAGTGGAAGTGGCGGAATAATTCCCCGCTGCCACATCTCCGAGGAGTGGGTATGGGCATTGACAAAACCGGGAAGCAGAAGCTTGTTGCAACCATCAACTGGCGTTCCGACTACTTCCAGGGTAGGAGCGATCGCCGCAATTCGCCCATCAACAATTTGAACATCAACCGTTTCGTAGCCATTTTCTACCGGAATGAGCGTGCTCTGGATAGTAAAATTCACAGATTTGTCCGTATTTTTCAAAATCGATCACTGCCCCAATGTAGATCACTGTCAACAATGTAAATGTATCTTAAGAACTCATGCCCAGGAGTCAAAGGGTTGCTACCCATGAAGCCTGATCCATGAAAAACCTGACAGCCGAAGTTCGTCAGAAGGCGCTTGACATTGCCAATGCCCTTTTAGATGGAGGGTATGAAAAGGGACGCGTAATCGCTGTTGGTACACCTTCGCGCCCCAAATGGGCAACTGCATCTACGCCAACTCAGAAGCCGAATTGCGGTTATGGGTTGAGAGTAGGGAATATGGAGTAGGGAATGGGGGGTATCTACCACCTGCCCATTCCCCCTTCGGTCTCCTGCCAACCTTCTCTCTCTAAGAATTTCTGGCTTAAACCGTTGTTGCTTCTAAACTAAAGAAAGGTCTGATCCCATTCAGTAAGCAAAAGGGGTAGCGCCTTGAACATTCGAAGCAGCCTTCTCCTCAGTATTTTTCTGCTGTCAGCAACCTCTGCCAGCGCCCAATCCAGTAAACCTCGTACCTCGCCACCCCCCGCTCCAGCAATTTCAGCGCAGGAGCGGCAGGAACTGGAGAAACTACGGTCAGATTTGCAGGCCCAGCAGCAAATCCAGGCAGAGGCGAGTCGCGCCTTGAGTCGGACTGCCATGATGTTCAATATCCTGCTAGGCATCATGGTGCTGCTGCTGGCCCTCGGGATTGTCGGGCTGTGGCGCATTCGTCGGGCAGTGATTAACGAAATTGCTGGGGTGGTCAAAGCTCAACTGGATGAGGTGGCAGACTTAGAAGGGGAAGTGGCGCGGGCCAGTCAAGAAATTGAGGCGATTCTTCAGCAGGCTGACGACCTGAGCAGTGATTTGAACCAGGAGGCGGACGGGTTCCAGGCGGACCTGCAAAGTAAACAGGAACGACTGGCCGCACTGGTTGCAGATTTGTCCCAACTGAAGCAGCAACGGTTGACTGAACTGGAGGCTGACCTGGAAGGGGCTCGAAAACGGCTGGAACAGTTTGAGGCCGATTTCACTGCGACACTGGTTGACTTACAGGGAAATGCGCGATCGCAGCAAACCGCTACCCTGGACGCCCTCAAAGCCGCTGAAACTGAGTTTGAGTCTCAGTTAAACCACCTCCAGTTAGAAGCACGGGGACGCAAGGATCAGTTTTTTGAACAGATCGATACCCTGGAAGCTGGAGTAACTCCCCAGCTAGAGCAATTCCAGAGGGATGTGCAGGCGAAAGCACAGGACCAGTTCACTGCTATTTTGGGTAGTCTCAAAAAGTTGGAGTCTGAGTTTATCAATCAACTGGTGGAACTGCGGACGGGGGTTTTGGGGCGCAAAGAAGAATTTTTGCAAATGCTGACCAGTCTGGAAGCTGGATTTTCTGGGCAACTGAAGGAATTACAGACGGGCGTTCAGCAGCAGCGAGAACAGGTGCTCGACTACCTGCGCCAATTGAAAACCGAATTGGATAGTCAGGTGGCTCACCTGCGATCGCAAACGGAACTTCAGAAGAGTACCATCCAGCAGATGGTTCAGGCATTAAGAGCGGAAGCCGACGCCCGCATGGCCGAACTGCAAGCCATCACCCAACCCCAGAAAGACGCTATCCGTCAAACCCTGGAGCGGTTGGAGGCCGATTTTAGAGTCCAACTGGCAGCGCTTCAATCCGATGCTGAGGCCCGCAGCAGTCGCACCAGTGAAGCTCTGGAGAAAGCTGAGGCAGAGGTCACCACCGAACTGGCAGAACTGAAATCAGAAATTCAAACTCAGCGTGACCAACTGCGCCAGGAAATGGTCGCATTGGAGGCTCTGGTGGGCGATCGCCTCTCAGAGCTACAAACCGCCGCAGAGGAGCAGAAAAAGCAAACTCTGGAAAATCTGCAACGACTGGAGGCAGAGTTGGCCGAGCGGCTGAAGGCAATTGAAACCAATGCTCAAGTTCGCAAGGATGCCATTTTGCGGAAGCTGGCTCTGGTTTCGCCCCAATTTGTCTCCAATTCCTTCATCGCGGATGCCCAGACGAAACTTCAGGTATTGGGAGTCAACCTGAAACGGCTGAAGGCCAACCATCCTGAACTCTTTCTGGACACGGCCAGTCTGGTGGAAGAAGGCCATTCTCTCCGGGCTGCCGGACGGTTTGAGGAGGCGATCGCTCAATACGACAAAGCCCTGGAAATTCAACCTAACAATCCCACAGTCTGGTTGAGTCGGGGTCTGGCTCTGGAGGAATTGAAACGGCATGAAGATGCCATTGCCTCCTTTGACAAAGCGCTGGAGTTCAGGCCCGATGATGTAGACGCCTGGCTTAACCGGGGGCTGGCATTGAAACAGATGCAACGCTATGAGGGAGCGATCGCGGCCTTTGAGCGAGTTACCCAGATTCAACCCGGCCATGCCGTTGCCTGGTTTAACCGGGGGCTGGTGCTGGCTCGCCAAAAACGGTGGAATGACGCGGTCAAATCCTACGACAGGGCCGTTGAGTTGCAACCCGATTTTCATCAGGCCTGGTGCGATCGCGGCGTTGCCCTGGGCCTGTTGCGCAAACCCGAAGAAGCTTTTCAATCCTTTGACAAAGCTACCCAGGCCAAACCGGATGATGGCATCGCCTGGTTCAACCGGGGTCTGGCCCTGCAAGAACTAGAGCGGTATGAAGAAGCCCTGGAATCCTTCGATAAAGCGCTGGAACTGAATCCGGCTTCTTTCAAAGCCTGGGATAGGCGGGGCTATATCCTCGTTCAGTTGGGGCGGGATGAAGAAGCCATCGAAAGTTTCAACAAAGCGCTGGAACTCAATCCCGAATTTGCCAGTGCTTACTACAATAAGGCGGCCTGCTATGCCCTGCAACGCCAGACAGACCTCGCCATCGAGAACTTGCGGAAAGCAATTAAGCTGAATCCCAAATACCGCCAGGAAGTTCAAACCAATATTGATTTTGATGATATCCGGGGCGATCGCCGCTTCCGACGCCTGGTAGAAGGACAAGCGGCAGGCATCATTTCACCCCAAGATGTGCGTGTGATCAATGTGGAAAGCTGATTGATAACAGGTTCCAGGTAGCATGGAATACCATTCTCGTCCCGCGAACCCGCCATAGGTCGGGAATCCTTCTGTCAAAATTAACAATCGTCGGAGTTCTTCTGCCAGCGATTCATCGCGGGTACATAAAAAACCACCCATATTCGCAAAAACATCTTTCTTGGCCGACATTAAACATCCGTCAGCATAGCTGAACATTTCTAGCACAATCTCCCGCACCGACATGGCATCATATCCATCCTCACACTGTTGAATGAAGTAAGCGTTTTCAGCAAATCGACAGGCATCAATGTACAGGGGAATTCCATAAAAATGGGCCAGTTGACTGACCGCCTGCAGATTTGCTATTGAAACAGGTTGTCCGCCGCCGGAATTGTTGGTGACTGTCAGGAGAATCACCGGGATGTTTTCGGCTCCAACTTCGGCAATCAATTGTTCCAGTGCAGCCACATTCATATCGCCCTTAAAAGGAACTGCACTCGCCAGCAGATTGCTTGCTTCAACGCAGGGAAGATCGATCGCTCTACCACCTGCGGCTTCAATGTTGGCGCGAGTTGTATCGAAATGAGTGTTGTTCGGCACAATCATTCCTGGCTGAATCAGTACATCGGTGAACAGCCGCTCTACGGCTCGCCCTTGGTGGGTGGGAATGACCTGCGGAAAGCCAAAGATCTGCTGCACTGTGGCTTCAAGCAGTGCTCGACCGAACCGATCGGAAAGTTTTGCCGCCCGGTGACAGCACTGGTCTACCAGACAGGCCAGTTGTTGCTGCTGGTCTTTGAACAACACCAGCGATTCACCATAGAGAGAAAAGGGATGGAGACGGTCAGGGGGTAAGTCCTGGACGAAGGCGATCGGGTACCAGCAATGTCGCCAGTTAAAGATGGCTGTGGAATCGGGAGTTGGAGCTGGAAGGGTTGGTTCTAAGCTGTTAATTGTATGGTTAATGGTCATGGCCTCTTCCTTCTCAATCCTTCAAAGCAGCAAGAGGTTGCTGTTTCGGAGGGTGAAGTTTTTGAGCCGCCATAAATGACAGGCCCTGTTTGGTCAATGCCCGTGCGGTGTTGTTAACAGCATCGAATTTATCGAGAAAATTCAAAGTCAAATGATCCCAGTCGCTAGAAGCGATGATTTCTGTCTTGTCCCGGAAGTAATCCAGAATATTCGATGGATGGGATCGTGTTTGCTCAATTTCGGGTTCACCTCCCTCGTGCTTGGCGGAGATGTTGGGAACATGGTTGGCAAGCTCTATAAGCTCCTTCCGACGGTTGTAGGGCTGCCGCACAATGCTCTTCCAGGTTTCTGTAATGTGATGTTCAAACCGAACTAAATTTTCCAAACCCAATTCTTTGCGAAACTGGGCCGTAATTTCAATCGTTTCGTTGTTAACCGAATTGCTCCAGTTAAAACCCACGAGTGGGGTACTACCGTCCTCTCTGGCAAACAATTGCGCCCCCAGCAGCGTCCACAGGGCTGAGTAAGGATTATCATTTCCCATAAACACGGAAATCTTAAACTCAATATCAATCCCCAGACGATGAATCAGATAGCCAAGCAAAACTGTGCCAGGATTCAGATTTAAGACCTGTCGGATGCCGTAGTGGGTATAGTAGTCGAGATATTCATCCAGCCACTGGAGGGCGTGTTCGTTGGGCTGACCAACTCCCCCAAAGTAGCCAGTAATGGTTTCGGGACCACCTAAATGAACATTGGAACCATCGGTTCCTTTCGTGTCTAGAGTGACGACAAAACTGGCACCGATGATTTGCATGGCAGCGGCGATCGCAGGCAAATCTCCGTCCAGTTCCTGCTCTTTCATCTTGCGCACCTGAATAAAGCGTCCTGGCATGAGGGAACCCTGGGCGATCGCTCGTCTGGCAATGGCGATCACCCAGGGAAAATACTGGCAGGCACTGATTTCAAGTGTTACAGCCAACTCATCCGTAAACGTCTGGCGATCGGCGTTGTCTCCCAGAACCTGACGACGATAATCGGCAATACTGATAAACGCTCCCGCCTCAGCCTGCTCTTTCAACCAGAGCCGATCGGCAAAATAGTCCGGTCGAGTTTGCTCAACCCGTTGCAGCAGTTCTGGAAGCTCCGCCGCCTGTTTTGCCTTTTCATTGATCTCTTCTGGAGTGCCGTATTTTGCCACCACATTCAGCAGATCATCAATCACCTGTAAGTTGGGATTGATTAAAACTTGATTGATAATATCCAATCTTTCAGATGAGATTTTGAGTTGTTCTCGAAGATGTTTTAATTTTGAATCTTGCATTTTCAATTTTGAATTTTCTAGATAATTTCATATTGCCTTCCAACGTGCGTAAATGCCTCCACACACCGATCCAGGTGTTCTTTCGTATGAGCAGCCGAAAGTTGAACCCGAATCCTGGCCAATCCTTCAGGTACGACGGGATAGCTGAATCCAATTACATAAATCCCCTCCTCCAGCAAGTCTCCTGCCATCTCCTTTGCGGTTTGGGCATCGTAAAGCATGATGGGCACAATCGGGTGAATGCCAGGTTTAATCTCAAAACCACGATCGCCCAATTGCTTCCGAAAGTAGCGAGTATTTTCCATTAGGCGATCGCGCAGTTCACTGGTTTCATCCAGCATATCCAGCACTTTGAGACTGGTATGGGCAATCATCGGTGCCAGCGTATTGGAAAAGAGGTAGGTGCGCGATCGTTGCCGCAGCAAATTAATAATGTCCTGACGTCCCGCCGTAAAGCCACCCGATGCCCCACCCAGGGCTTTTCCTAGAGTGCTGGCAATAATATCAACCCGCCCCATCACTCCCCAATGTTCCAGCGAACCACGTCCCGTTCTGCCTAACACCCCTGTTGCATGGCTATCGTCCACCATCACCAGCGCATCATATTTCTCAGCCAGGTCGCAGATTTGCTTCAGATTGGCAATATCCCCATCCATGCTGAACACACCATCCGTAGCAATTAACTGAATTCTTGCCGATTGAGATTCCTGTAACGCATGTTCCAATTCCTGCATATCGCCATGGGTAAACCGATAGCGTTTGGCCTTGCATAACCGAATGCCATCGATAATACTCGCGTGATTCAGAGCATCACTGATCACCGCACAATCCGCATCCAGAAGGGTTTCAAACAATCCAGCATTCGCATCAAAACAAGATGCGTAAAGAATGGCATCATCCGTGCCCAGAAATTGAGCAATTTTTCTTTCCAGCTCTTTGTGTACCGTTTGTGTTCCACAAATAAAGCGCACCGAAGACAACCCATAACCATACCTGGCAATCCCCTCCTGCGCGGCTGCAATAATCGCCGGATGGTTAGCGAGGCCGAGATAGTTGTTGGCACAGAAGTTAATCACCTCCTGCCCACTCTGGAGCCTGATCTCAGCCCCTTGGGGAGAGGCTAACACTCGCTCCTCTTTAAACAAACCCAATTGGCGGATCTCATTCAGCGTTTTTTGAAAAGGAGAAGGAGTGGTAATTAGCATCGTTGGAACTCCGAGTTAGTTGTTAGTTGTTGGTTGTTAGTTGTTACCCAGGTGAGGGGTGAGGTGAGAACTCAAAATTTCCCACCCTCTCACTCTATCGCCCCCTCACCCATCCACTCATCCACTATCCCTCTATCTCCCCACTCCCGGTAGTGCCCAAATCGTAATGATTTTTGAGTCGTTAATGATGGTGGCTGGTGCCGTTCATCATTACCTTCTTAGGTCTACCCCCGCTCCCTATTCCCTCGCTTCTTTCCTCTTTCCTCTACCCCCTCACTCCTATCTGTCGCCTATCGCTCGTCGCCTGTCGCTCTTCATCCTTATCCAATTGTTTCTGAATGTTGGTTAACGATAATTTCGCTAGCATATCTTCTACAATCGCCGCTAAATCGTAACGGTGTTTCCAGCCCCAATCAGCGCGGGCTTTGGAATCGTCGATGACGGAAGGCCAGGAATCGGCGATCGCCTGTCGGAAATCGGGTTTGTAGTCGCAGAGAAAATCAAGGAGATGTTTCTGAATTTCTTTCACCAGTTCTTCAGCTGAAAAACTGACGGCTGCAATGTTGTAACTGGAGCGAATGGTGATGGCTGTGGAATCTGCCTGCATCAGCATGAGAATGGCGGCGATCGCATCCGGCATATACATCATTGGAAGCCGAGTTTCGGGACGAACAAAGCAGGTGTAGTGGCCGTATCGGAGGGCGTGATCAAAAATTTCAACGGCGAAATCCGTTGTTCCTCCTCCTGGTGGGGCACTGTAGCTGATAATGCCTGGTAAGCGAAGACTACGAACATCGACGCCCCAACGGTAGGCGTAATAGTGGCAGAGAAGTTCTCCCGTCACTTTAGTAATGCCATACAAAGTGGATGGATCTTCAACGGTGATTTGAGGGGTATCCAGTTTGGGGGTATGGGGTCCAAAGACGGCGATGGAACTGGGAAAGAAGACTTTTATGCCATAGGATCTGGCAATTTCCAGAATATTTCTCAAACCATTGATATTAATTTCCCAACATTGGTTTGGATGCTGTTCCCCTTTAGCCGATAGCAGGCTTGCCAGGTGATAGATGGTGTCAATTCGGTATCGTTTGACTATAGCTTCAAGTTGGGATTGATCGGTTACATCTAGAACTTCATAAAGAGAGGAATTGTCTTGAGGATGGGAACGTCCGCTTTCTATTACCTGGCTATCCCCATATTGCTGACGCAGAGCCACTACAAGGTCGCTTCCAAGCTGACCTCTGGCTCCCGTCACTAAAATCCTATTCATTCCGGTCTTTCCTTCTAATGAGTAAAGGATGCATTGGTTTTCACTCGATTAACCAATGCATCTAATTCGTTGAGTAGTCGATCAATTTCTGCAATTGTGTTGTAGTGAACGCATCCAATGCGCAGCAGGCCGCCGCTGGATTCAATGCCCAAAGTTTCCGTTAACCCCAGAGCATAAAAGTTACCATTCCAGGTGAAAATACCGCGATCGCCCAGCGCTTCCGCAGCTTCTCGTGGAGTATAGCCGTCGATTTGAATGCCAGCGGTGGGGGTTCGCCAATCGAAGCGATCGCGATCAATGATGCCGTATACTTTGATTCCAGGAATTTCTAACAGCCCAGGAATTAGCCGCTGGCTCAAATCTTGTTCATAGGTACGAATGGCATTCATTCCGGCTATCAGGGCTGCGCGACGACTGGAAGCCCCTGGTGATACCTGGCGACCAATTTCAGCCAGGTAATGAATAGTCTCTAGCAAGCCCGCCATGCCTTCGTAATTTTGCGTTCCTGTCTCCCAGCGGGATGGTACCTCATCGGAGGCTGGCTGCACTTTGTAGGGGCGTAACCGGGCTAGATGTTCCCGCTTGCCATACAGAATGCCAATGTGGGGACCAAAGAATTTGTAAGCAGAACAGGTGAGAAAGTCACAGTCCAGCGATCGCACGTCCATCACGCCATGGGGAGCATAATGCACTGCATCGACAAATACCATCGCACCAGCTTGATGGGCTAGCTGGACAACCGTAGCGACATCATTGATTGTACCGACCGCATTCGATGCGTATCCAACCGCTACTAAGCGCGTCCGCTCATTTAGAAGGCGTTCCAGATCAGCCAGGTTGAGCGTGCAATCTTCAACCTGAATATCGATGGCATGAACTACAACACCAATTTCCTTCAATGCCTGCCAGGGCGATACGTTGGCATAGTGATCCAGTTTAGTCACAATGATCTCGTCACCCGCTTGCAGTTCCCGCGCGATCGCCCGACTGATAGAAAAAGCGAGGGTGGTCATGTTTGGACCAAACACAACTTCATCACCCTCGCATCCCAGGAAGTCTGCAACTGCCTGCCGTGCGGAAGTAATCAATGCATCCGTTCGCGCACTGGTTGCAAATGCTCCGTGGGCATTGGCATTGGAATGAATTAAATAGTCACCCATGGCCTGAATAACTGTGCCGGGTATCTGGGTTCCACCCGGTCCGTCCAGAAACACCGCTGGCCGCCCATGAATTTCCTGAGCCAATGCGGGAAACTGATTACGGATCCAGCCGAGATTAAGGTTAGCCATAAGGGTTTCCTGAGGGAGGAGGAGGGGATAGTTTTGAGTTTTGAGTTAGCTTTGCCTGTCGCCTGTCGCCTGTCGCCTGTCGCCTGTCGCCTGTCGCCTGTCGCCTCACCCCTCTCTAACAACCAATCACGAACAACCAGCCCTACCGATCTTCGGAGGGAAACAATCCCGGGCAGGTGAATACGAACACATCCCTTACGCCCTGTTCTACCCCACTGGTGGTGACGGGAGAGGTGTAGTGGAAGTACTGATCATCGCGGAATACCAGGAACTCACCGGGGTGGAGTACTTTACTGATAGCGGGGCGTCCATTCCTCTCTTTGTAAAGGTGAGTTTCGCCGCCTTCAATTCCTTCCCGATTGCAGGAGAAGATGCCAACTAAATCTACCCCATCTCTGTGGATGCCCTCAGGTGCCGGGTTGCCAATTTGTTGGGAGGTTGCCGTTGTTCTGATTTGGTGCACAGCAACTTCATTGTGCTCAGTACAGAGTTGACAGAACTGGAAGAATTCCCAAATCACTTTTTGAAAATCTTTCAGTTCAATTAAACCATCTTCCAATTCTTCGTATTCTCGCACCACGTCACCCAGTATGGGGTTATATTCTTTAGATTGAAATAAACGTCGGTGGGGAAGCTTGACTAAGCGATCGCCAGAAATCTGAAAGTGAGAAAGTCGCCGAAAGCGGTAGTTACCTTCCAGGTAAGGATCGACTGGAAGGTTGTTAAAGAATTGTTTGAGCTGATCGACATTAATTTCAGTCAGCATTTCTAAAACATAACTGGCCAGGCAATTGAATTCTTTCGGCTTAGATAAACTCAACATCTTGTCTTCCTCAACTTAAATCAACATCAGCACAAAGGGCTGCTTGAATAATGGGAGCAAACTGCACTCGCATTCAAACAGAATAGACACTCTACAGGTTTACAAACAGCAAAAAAGTACTTTATCGTACACTTTTATCTCCAACTAGAAAAGCGACATAGGGAGAGAACATTAAGAGCAAGACTTGAAACTATGCTCAAGCTCTATAACCCGCCACGAACCTGGAAATCATTGCGGCAGAACCATTGCAGCGGAAAGTACAATTTATTCTCTGTCTCAATAAAGCCGGCAATACCTCACGTGTCAGACGATCGCTTAAGTGACAGCTTTATTTTGAGGGGCTACTATTTAATTGTAGTTATATTTTTTAGGGTTGTCGATCCCCAATGGGTTAGAGTCAGGTTTTTACAAATTCTTCATAGTTTCCCATCTTCAACTCAAAGTCCTGAAGGCATTTCTTCAAAACCAAATTGTGAGTGGATAGTCACCTTTCCTATCAACTTGTTAACAATTAACCTTTTTAGAGATAGTTATAATAAGGCTATCTCCCTTTCCGATTAGTAGCAGTCAGTTTGCCAGAGATGCCATGGAAAATATTAAGAGAAATAAAACAGAGAGTGTTCGGCACGAATAAAAGGTCTGAAGAAAAATAGGCTTGCTCCTGTCAAGCTTATTCATCCATTCAGAGGAGTAATACTTTAATAAAAACGACGATAACTTTACATACAAACTCTATAACGGGTCAGTCCTTTTTGGAAAATCACCTTAAAACCTTGCTGGAGCGAACTTATGAACCCTCAAACTTTTTTCGATCATCTCTGGCAAGACTATATTCAATTAGCTCCCCAGGCAGAGCGAATTCAACAGGCATTTTGCGATCGTGGAGAATCCATCGTCAACGATCACATCGCTATTCGAACGCTCAGGCTGGAGCCCATTTCCCTAACGGCCCTAGAGCCTCATTTACTGACTATGGGCTATCAGCGCTTTGAACCCTATCAGTTTCCCGACAAAAAAATTGATGCCTGGAGCTATGTACCACCGGATGAAACCCTCCCCCGCATCTTCCTGAGCCAACTGGATTGTGCCGCCCTCACTCCAACAGCACAATCCATCCTCCAGCAAATTTGTCTCCAGATCAGTCCAGAACAGGTCAATCATATTACCGTATTTTGGGCTGGGCGTTTGTGGCAACCGATTTCCTGGAATGACTACCAGACCCTCCTGCAAGAGAACGAATATGCCGCCTGGGTAGCCGCACTAGGTTTGCACGCGAACCATTTTACATTGAGCGTAAATCATCTACAGCAGGTTTCGACTCTGGAGGCTGTCTTACAAGTCATCAAAGAGTTGGGGATTCCACTCAATGAAGCAGGTGGACGAATTAAAGGTTCCCCAGCAGTACTGCTGGAGCAGGCTTCTACCCTGGCTGATCAACTCCCAGTTGACTTTGCCAATGGAGAAGTGCACTTAATTCCAACCTGTTATTACGAGTTTGCCTACCGCTACCCAATTGCTGATGGCAAACTTTATCAGGGGTTTGTTGCCACCAGTGCCGATCGCATCTTTGAATCCACCCATGTAAATCCATCTAGGTAGTATCCAGATCTTAACGAGTTTTGGTAATGCCTTTTCGTAAAGGGCAGAGAAAATCAGGAGAAGTCTTATCTCCTCTGCCCCAACTGTGGGTCAGACGACATCATGAGAAACTGACCACACCCGCGATTGGCACGTTCAACCTTTGTTTCACCTCTACCAACGGAGGAACCAGATCTTCACTGCTGCAGGATATAGCGGTAGTCATTGTGATTAGGACGGGGGTGCAGGAGTTCCACTCCTGCCTGGGGGCTTCGCCCCCACTACCTCTCGAATTCCAATGTCCTGACGCACCTGCGTAAAGCTATAACAAGGACCTTGCCAGCAAAATTTCACCACTAATGACCTCTCGAATCACCCATCACACCTCATGTCCAACCGAGGGGGAACCCGTCATATGTCCTTTTTAACCACCAGGATAGTGCCTTTCTTCAACTCAAAGCATTGTTAGAACCCTTTGGCCTTATGCAGTGCTACACCAATGATTGGGGAGCCTATGACCAGCATGTCGATCCTGCTTTTCACACGGTGGGTAAATGTCATACTCAAGAAATTGAGCGCAAGCATTTAACGTTACGCACAAGGATTAAACGTCTAGCTTGGGAAACAATTTGTTTCTCTAAGTCGATCTCGTTGCACGATGTGGTCACTGGCTTGTTCATCAACCGCTACGAGTTCAGCTTAAATGTCTGACTTGATCCACAGGTCTAGTCCATTACCCGGTCTCCTAACCCTTATCCCTCACGGCCTTCAGTGATTGATGAGGAACCGTTTGAGCAGTTTCATCTGGCGTTTGTTGAACATCCGTTGCCTGCCAAAATTCGAGCAGCTCGGCTCCAACCTGTTCTGGATAGAAGGTATGAAAGAAGTGATGCCCATCAGCAAACTCAATCAAGCGATCGCCAGGTTTGAGCCACTGGTGCCACTCATATAATCCCAACAGGCTCACCACCGGATCGCTCTCACTCCCACAAATCATTAAAGGCGCTGATACCCCTCCTTTGGTTAAACTTACTAATTTGAACAAAGAATGTAGAGCGGGGGTCTCCTCCAGATCTCGACTGAGGGCCGTAACTAGATCCCGAACCGGGTAGGAAAACTGAGAACCAAATAAACTGCGCACCATTTGAGCCAGCACCTGCTGACGGCTGCACGGAAGCAATTGACGCTGGACGTAGTAGTGGGTATGCCAGGTAGTTGCAGGTTGAGCCGCCACTGCTAACAGAGTCAGGGAACAAACTCGACGAGGGTAACGCCGTGCATACATCAGCCCCACAACACCTCCCATGCCATGCCCTGCCAGATGAACTGGAGCATTCCGAAACTTGAGATAGTCATGCAACAAAACAACAGCCTGATCAAGCGAACACGCTTCATCCTGCGTTTGTGAATATTCCCAGCAAAAAACTGGAATATGCTGCGAAAGATACCGCAGCAAGGGCATATCAAAATGCTTCAGACTGGGACTGGCATTTAACCAGAGAACTTGAAATCGATCTTGCATTGAATTCAGTGATATTTAGGTAGGTAGACATGATTAATTGGAAGAAAGGGGAGTGGGGGCGTTGCCCCCAAGCAGGGTGAGAGAGGGGCGATCGCCCCCCTCTACTATTACAATTAAGCCTCGTTTCCTACTGCATTCAGGGCATTCTCAACCCGCTTGAAGTCAAAACCCATAGCTCTAAGCGCATGCCAGAGGTGACCTTGCAGAAAGAAGAATGCCAGGAAGAAGTGAGTATTGGCTAACCAGCAACGGGCAGTATGCTGTCCCATCGGCAACTGCACGGTATCAGCAAAATAGGGAGCAATGCCCAGTTTCACTTGCAGCGTGGAACCATAAAATTCAACTGGGTAGGCTAACGTATTCACTGCACAGAAATACGCTGCAACAAACCCCGCCAGAGCAATGCCACCCAGCGAATAGGACAGGATCGCCTCGCCAGAAAAAATCAAAAACCGCTTTGCCCAGGGTAGGGGTGGCACCAGAATATGCCAGATTCCCCCAGCAATCAGCATGATGCCCACATAAATGTGCCCACCGACTAAATCCTCCAGACTGCTGATACTGGCGAAGTGGGTTTGATAGCCATAGATGACCAGGGGATCAAGGGTGGGATTGGTTACCAGCCGCACATCTTGAATGGTAGCATCGTACAACCCACCGAATGTCGTGGCTTTGGCAACTAACAAAAGAGCTCCGATACCTAGAATCAGCAGGTGATGGCCCAAAATCAGGCCAAGCTGTTTGGGGTCATTCCACTCAAAATGGAATTTGCGCGCCTGCCCGTTTGTCTGCTCCAGGTCTTCTGGCGCGCGCAACAGGTGAAACAGCGCTCCAGCCCCCAGTACGGCGGAAGAAATTAGATGTAAGACGCCAATCACAAAGAAGGGATAGGTATCTACGACTGCGCCGCCCTTGCCCACTCCAAACCCCAGCGTTGCCAGGTGAGGAAGGAGAATCAGCCCCTGTTCGCCCATTGGCACATCTGGAGAGTATTGGGTGAGTTCAAATAGAGTAAACGCCCCTGCCCAGAACGTGATCAGTGCTGCCTGAGCGACATGGGCTACGATAAAGAGCCCAGAACGGTCTGCGAACCGGGCATTTCCTGCCCACCAGTCATATTTCACAACTGGATTTCCATAACTCTGCATAATGGCTTTCTCCTGAATCAGATTTTTTACAGCAATCCTGCTCTAACCAGACTGTCTTCTGCCTAGTCGGGGCAGAGTTCATGCTGAAATGAGTCAAAGACTTGAGGATGTGGTTCTTACCACACGAATTCGTACAGGTTTAACCCTGTCAACATTCGTTGAATGATTTCCTTCAGGTTTGAACAATCTCCAAACCGGAAGAAATTAGGAACGGGAGCCGGATCGCTCTCGTTTAGAACTGGGGTTTATCCTACCATGCTTAATGCAATTCTTTATCAATAAAATTCGAAATTTATCAGCAGGGGGTAAGTTCGAATCGCTCGACCCTAATACAGCAGTTCTAAACCAATCGTGAGATGAAGATGCCCTGTGAAAGAGGGTTCCGCAGAAACCCTGTCTCACAATCCAAATAGAATCGCTATATGCTCCTGAACCTGCTAAGAGATTGTTTGAAAAAGTGCGCTGACACGGTGAGAGCTTTAATCCAACTCCTCTTTCCTTTGCAAGGAAGGGTTGGGGTCAGTTTTAGGGAAAGAAGCAGATTCTACACGCGCTTTCTGAGGAGGGTGAAGATTTAGAAGTTTTGTTACGAGCAGTAGAACATTTCAAACATTTCCCAAAGCACTTGAGGCGATCGTGCTTTCCATTAAGCCGTTTTCTAGATGAGAATCACTTTTAATAAAGTATAGACAATGGTGCTGAAATAAGCCCAGAACTAAACCTCTGGCTCAGAGCTAAAGTCAGTTGAAACTGACTGAAACGCAGATTTGTCAGAGTTTGAATCTGTTTTAACAGGTTTTCCGCTGCACAACAGCGGTCACAATCCCCACTCCAAACGCTCCCAACAGGGCAAGTCCGAGAAACAGGCGGCTTCCTTCAAAAATGCCTGCCCCGGCAGCGACCCACAGGGGTTTCGCAATCAGAATACTGACCAGAAGCGCAATCACATAGCTTTGCCAGCGAGTTTTCGTCAAACCAATGGCATAGGCCACAAAATCAAACAACCCAGTCATTAAAAAACCAGTCATCAGGAAAAAGTTACGTTCCAAATGACGCTGTCCAAGGCGATCGACCTTTTCCATAAAGGATTGGCCAACAAACCGTTCGACTAAATCCCGCCCATAGCGACGGGCAATATAGAAATTGAACGTACAGGACGCTAAATCGGCCAGTGCTACGATCAGCAATCCCTGAACAAATCCAAATAAACCACCAGCTAATATGGCGTAGGCTGTTCCTGGAAGCACTGGCACAATTACACTTGTAAAGCGCAACCCAAAAATGATCGCCGGTGCCCAAATGCCAAATCGATCTACCTGTTGCCGCAGTTGGTCGATGCCTGTTTTCTGGATCAGCCAGATAACCAGGACAATTAAAATTCCAATGAGGACCCAGCGCAGGATTTTGGGCCAGTTTACTTTCATGGAAATCGTGCACTCACTCCGTATTCAAACCCATCCCTTCTCCTACCCATATATAACAGTCTTAAATCAGGCCTGAGATAGAGAGGTTTTGTGAGAAAGAGTTCCAAGGACAGGGATTTGCTGGAAATCGACCCTATTCTTTCCCGTGCCCAAGGCGGAAAGGATGAACTCAAAAACTTCCAGCTTCTCCATCGTCACTGCCGCGATGTGAAATCTGCCAATGAGGGTGGCTAAGGTATCGATGACAACGACCAAACTGCTGAGGAGCCGGATGAATTGAAACGATTCACGTCCGGTTCTGTAGACCAGCGGGGCTGGTGATAGCCTCGCCGAGTTTAATTGTACTCTGACAGGAGGACATCAATATGACTGATGAACAACAACAGTCTCTATTGAAAGCTTCAGACATTCGAGCAATGGATGCGTTTGAGTTTCATCATCCGTTCAACCCCAATTCAAAAACTTACACCCCACAATTCAAATGCAGCGGACGAGCAAGAGCTACTGGTGCTGACCTATCCACCCCTTCTAAACCCCATCCCCCCACTGTTGCAGCCAGGTCATCAGGGTTGGTGACAGCTTCCGTCGGGTGCGGTTGGTGGGGGAAATGGCAATACAGACATGGCGAGTCTTAGCAGCGGTAAGCGCTGAGTCCAACTGGTTTTCTTTGAAAATGGCATACTCTACGTCGAATTCACTATCGCGGAGCTGCCTGGGAGTCAGTTGGATGGTCAGGCGATCGCCACAAAACATTGGCGCGAAAAAATTCACGCTGGCATGGACAATGGGAACTGCCATCTCCTGCCCTTGAAAAAAGGACTTCAAATCAATCCCTGTGGCATCCAGAGATGCTTCATACGCCTCATGGCACATTGCCAAAACCGTGGCAAAATAAACGACGCCCGCTGCATCAGTATCTTGGAAGTGAACAGTTCGCTGGTAGGAGAAGGGCATGGGGGTAGGGGAGTTGTTAGTTGTTAGTTGTTGGTTGTGAAAAAAGATAAGGAGTAAGGAGTGAGGAGGGGAGCAAAACTCATCATTCAAAACTCAAAACTTTCCTCACCTCTTCTCAGACATCCTAAACTAGAGTGGAATCTGAACTAAGGAGAGTTTCATGACAGCACAACTGTCTGCTCGCGAGCTATTTCGGGCTGCTTACGAAAATCGCTATACCTGGGATAAACATTTTCCTGGCTATACGGCTGATGTTCAGTTGAAGACAGATGATCAGGTCTACACTGGCAGGATTCGGATTAACGCTGACCTGAGCTTTGATGTCAGCGATGTGGCTGATGAGGAAGCAAAGAAAGCTATCCACGGGCAGGTGTGGGAAATTGCGGTTCACCGGGTGCGTCGTCCGTTTGAAGAAACCCACGGCAAGAATACCTTTGAATATGGGGCAACGGATGAGACGGGTGCTGTTGAGATTCTGGTCGGTGGTAAATCGGAGGGCGATCGCTATAAAATCCGTAACAACGAGGTGACCCTCGTGCATCGGCACATTCATAACGTCGTTGTCACTATCAACACCTTTAGCACCATTGATACGGGTGAAGGTTATCTCTCCCACACCTACGATTCCGTTTACCACGATCCCAAAACTGGGGAGCAGAAGGAAGCCCGCCAGGAATTTGAAGATACCTACGAAAAGATTGGCGGTTACTGGATCATGACCCGTCGCGCAATTCGTTCGGAGAAAGAGGGCAAACCCGTCACGACCGAATTTGCCTTTTCAAACGTGGCTTTATTACAACCTGTAGCCGTTTAATCGTTTCACAAGTGAGGGCGTGGGAAGACCCGTGCCCTCCAGGTATTGCCTTTTTCCAAACGCATTCATCAATATTTCTGATTCTTCGTACCGAACAGCAGGTAATTGTGGCCTGCCGTAACAGTTCTTTTCCCGTTAGGATCAATCCATGTAGAAAATAGCCAAACTCGAAGGTTAACTATGTCTCAAACTCTGCCTCTTACTGTTGAAAACGTTGAAACCGTTCTGGATGAAATGCGCCCTTACCTGATGGCGGATGGCGGCAATGTTGAATTAGTTGAAATTGATGGCCCCATTGTGAAACTGCGGCTTCAGGGTGCCTGCGGTGCCTGCCCCAGTTCCACCATGACTTTGAGAATGGGCATCGAGCGTCGTTTGCGCGAGTTCATTCCCGAAATTGCTGAAGTTGAACAGGTGATTTAGCGGCTTTAGAACAGTAAAGTACCGATGCTTGAGCGGCATAGGTGCATGGAACGCTTCTACAGAGAAAAAACTTTTCTGCAATACCGCCAATTAGGGGCTAAGGACTGGAACTGCTATTCTCTTCACTAGCTCCTCATCCCCTATCCTGCCTCTACCATGTCCCATCCTCTCTACGTTGCCTTCATCTGGCACCAACATCAGCCACTGTACAAAAGCCGAGCCGTTCAGATAAGTTCGGTAGAAGGGCAGTATCGGTTGCCCTGGGTTCGCCTGCATGGCACCAAAGACTATCTGGATCTGATACTGATTCTAGAGAACTATCCCAAGCTGCATCAGACCGTCAACCTGGTACCATCACTGATCCTTCAGCTAGAAGACTATATCGCAGGTACCGCTTTTGATCCCTATCTCACCGTTGCGCTACTACCAGAAGAGCAGCTTTCTCAGCAGCAGAAAGAATTTATTGTTGAGCATTTCTTTGATGCTAACCATCACACGATGATTGATCCCCATCCCCGTTACGCTGAACTGTTTCAGCAACGGCAGGACAAGGGAAAAATCTGGTGTCTGGACAACTGGAATCTGCAAGACTATAGCGATTTGCTGGCCTGGCACAATCTGGCCTGGTTTGACCCAATGTTTTGGGACGATCCGGAGATTGCGCAATGGCTGGAGAAGGGCAAAGGATTTAGTTTGAGCGATCGCCAGCGAATTTACTCCAAACAACGGGAAATTTTGGCTCGCATTCTACCCCAACACCGCAAGATGCAGGAGATGGGGCAACTGGAAGTGACAACTTCTCCCTATACCCATCCTATCCTGCCTCTGCTGGCAGATACCCATTCTGCTCAGGTGGCTGTCCCTGGTATTGTTCTGCCCAACCACCGTTTCCAGTGGCCAGAGGACATTCCCCGTCATTTGCAAAAGGCCTGGGATCTTTACCTGGAACGCTTTGGTACTGTTCCCCGTGGATTATGGCCTTCGGAACAGTCCGTTAGCCCAGCAATCTTGCCCGATATTGCCAAACAGGGTTTCCGCTGGATCTGCTCAGATGAAGCGGTTTTGGGCTGGACACTGAAGCACTTCTTCCACCGGGATGCTACCGGAAATGTGGAAGATCCCCAGATGCTTTACCGTCCCTATCGGCTGGAAACTCCCTCTGGCGATCTGGCGATCGTATTTCGAGATCACCGACTATCCGACCTGATCGGGTTCACCTATGGGGCCATGGAACCCAAGAAGGCGGCCACTGACCTGGTGGGGCATCTGGAGGCAATCGCCCGTACCCTCAAGGCTCACCAACCCGATGGCAGTAGCGCCCTGACCGATCCATGGCTGGTGACGATTGCACTCGACGGCGAAAACTGCTGGGAATACTATCCCCTGGACGGCAAACCCTTCCTGGAATCCCTTTACCACATCCTCAGCCATCATCCGGAGATTCAACTGGTCACCGTCTCTGAATTCCTGGACCAGTTTCCCCCTACTGCGACGATTTCCAGTAGTAACCTGCACAGTGGTTCCTGGGTAGACGGCAGTTTTACCACCTGGATCGGTGATCCTGCCAAAAACCGTGCCTGGGATCTCCTATATCAGGCACGACAAACCCTGGCAAGACATCCGGAGGCGACGGAGGAGGTGAATCCAGAAGTTTGGGAAGCTCTCTATGCTGCCGAGGGTTCCGACTGGTTCTGGTGGTTTGGGGAAGGGCATTCTTCCAATCAGGACGCCATCTTTGATCAGTTGTTTCGAGAACACCTGGCCGCCGTTTATGAGTCCTTAAATGAACCAGTACCCCCAGAGGTCACCCTTCCCGTCGAAAGCCACATTGCCCAGGGCGATCGCCATCCCCAGGGCTTTATCCATCCCCTCATCGACGGACGGGGTGACGAGCAAGACTGGGATAAGGCTGGACGGATTGAAATTGGCGGTTCCCGCGGCACCATGCACCAGGCCAGTTCTATTCAACGTCTCTGGTATGGTGTAGATCACCTCAATTTTTATCTACGTTTAGATTTCCGCGCAGGAGTCAGACCAGGTACGGATATTCCCCCAGAATTGAATCTGCTCTGGTTCTATCCGAACCAGACCATGCACAACAGCCCAATCCCCCTGGTCGATTTGCCGGAAGAACCACCCCTGAACTACCTGTTTCACCATCATTTGGGAGTCAACCTGATGACTGGAACGCTCTGGTTCCAGGAGGCAGGAGAGCGGTTTCGCTGGCATTCCCGCGCCAGCCGAGCCCAATTTGGACTGGACACCTGTCTGGAGATCGCGATTCCCTGGGCCGATTTGCAAATAGAACCTGACTGGGTATTACAACTCGTCATCGCACTTTCAGATGGCGGACGCTACCGCAGCCACCTACCCGAAGACAAGATGATCCTGATTGGGGTGCCTTAGTCAAGCTGGTAGAAGAAGGACCCCATCTACATCCACAGTGCCCGGATCCCCACTACTGGCTTTGTAGATGGAGAGGTGGGTCCTGCCGGAGTGTGTTCGCTTAAGTCAGGACTATTCAGGTGAGTATTATTAGCGACAACCGCTTCCTGGGCAGCGAGTGCCCGTTCTTGCCAGCGCATGATTTGCTCCAAATTTTCCCAGGACGGAGCAAAGGGTGGGATCGCCAAAGAGCAAGCTTTCCATGCACCTTGGACGGCAACATTCAGTTGCTGACAGTGCCCACCCCGTCGTCCCTCAGGGATGTAATAGCGGCAGTGCCGACAGGCGGGAGTGGAGAAAGCGATTGTTTTCATATAAGACGTGTTTGAAAGTAGTTTTTCCATTCTGATTGACTCTAATTCCCCGGTGCGAAACGGGAAAAACCCGAAGCGGTGATTCTAAGGAAGATTCAAGCGATTAGCCCTGAAAAGGAGAGTTTAGATTTTTTTCACTTTTGAGATAAGAAGAGCAACACTGATAAAGATGCCCTTTTGAGTTTGAGGACTAACTGTCTGAGTTTCCTTAAAAAAAGGTTGGGGATCAACAAAAACCTAAACCGATTCCCTTGGGCCAGCCATTTCTGCAAAGATTGAGAAACTACGGACGCTAGCCGTAGATTTTTCACCACCGTTTAGCTGCACACAGGGCGCAAACATTCCACCGTTCTAATTCTCCGAGAGGCGTGGGGCAGTTGCAGTGAGGGCAGAGGGGCAAATGTTGTGATCGCGATCGAACCCTTTTGGCCCAGGTTTGAAAGGCCTGGATTGAGTCCATTGTTTCCTGATTAGACCGGGCCGTGGAAGCATTGGTTGGCTCTGGCATCCGGCTGGGGTGCCCTTGCCAAAGTTCTGCCTGTTGCGCCGCTCCAGGAGAAGGTTGCGGTGTAGAGCCACTCTGCCACTGAGCGACCGAAAAGCGAATATCCACTACAGGAAACTTCAAGCGCGCATTCAGCTTTTCCAGAATTCGCTGGCGCTCAAACACAAGATTTTGTGCCCAGACTGAACTGGAGGTTGCCACTCGTAAAACATCCTTGTGAATCGAAATAGGCTGAGCCTGGGCTGCCACGACTGGACCTACCACCTCAGCCCAACACTGAAGCAGGGACTGAAGCTGTCGTTGCTCTTTAGGCTGGTACTGAGTTCCCAAATTGTCTAGAACGTGATGAAGCGATTTGAAACTCATACTTCGAATGAACGTGCGGATTCGCGTAAAAAAGTGTATAACTTTGCTCGATTCCCTATTCAAATTGCTGCCAATCAGTAATACTGGACGGCTATGGATTTACACGGGCATCTACTTGGTTAACGAATTGAGTTGACAAATAACGGATGGTTGCTGACAGGTGGGGTTTGCCCAGAGTGTACTCCCTCCGCCGCATCAGGAACTGCTCTTTTAGAAAAAAACTTTTATTCGTCTAACGTAGAAAGGCTGGCATGACAAAAACGGTTTGTAGAACGCTGGTAAAAGGAGCTGCGATATGCGCCAATTCCCCAAGATAGAGTCCCCCACTGAAGTACCTGCTGTCCAACCGCTGCACCCGGTTTTGAGCGGTGCCCTCGCCAGTCTGGATATTCAGCTAGAGGAAGAATTGACGCGGTACCGCCGAATGCGGGTTAACCCCGACCGAACTCCCCGACGCGCCAATCGCCGTTCAGCGTCTAAACCGCTGGATTTAATTCGCGTTTCGGGTGCTGTTGATGGTTCCCCACAGGTGAGCCCCGCGATCGCCACTCCTGCCCAGAACGGAGTTGATCTACAACGGTCTCCCTTGACCCATCAGCCCAATCGCCCCACTGACCATTCGGTTTCTTCCACCAGCTCTGTTGATACTGCCACCATCCCTCCCCACCTGCAAACCTCAGGACTGGCAATTGCTCCCCAGCCTTCCGAAAACCCCCTGGCGTCTGATCCTGCCAATGACACTTCCCTTTCCCAAGAGCAGATTGAGGCAATTGTCAAACCCCTCAGTCCCCAGAGGCTGGATGACTATCTGGAATCCTCAGAAGAACTATTGAAAAGTCTGGCAGAGGAGGAAGCGGCTGTTCAGGCAGAGCGAGGCTTTGTGCAAAGCCTGTTGACTCCACTGGGTGCTGGCTCCATGCTTCTACTGCTGCTATCCAGCGCCATGTTTGGCTATCTGGTCATGAATCCCTCCAGCGTCGGACGGTTATTCACAGCAGGCAACAATCGTTCAGATGGTACAGGTAGTAACCAGGGCTCTCAAACAGGAATGATTAGCCCCCAGCCAAACCTGGCTGCCCAGGAATTTAAGGACCTGAACCTGAACACCTTGGGGACGCTCAAGGCAGATTCAGCCGCACCCCAATTATCCAGTACTGCCCCCTCCAGTTCTGCCGCCTCACCCGCTCCGAATGTTCCTCCTCAGCCCACTGTGACTTCAACTCGCCTGGGAACTACGGGCAGTTTAGGTGCATCATCTACTGGAAGTCAAGCTCCCGCACCTTCGGCACCGCTGGCCTCTCGTTCTGAACCAGCCGCAGCACCTCCCCGGCAGGCAGCACCACCCATTAAAACCTATGAGCCGCCTCGGCCTGCCCGAACCTATACGGAGCCCAGGCAATCAACCGCTACTAGACCAGATGCCATCCCATCTGCGACCCGTTCTTACACCCCCCCGGCAGAAATTCGTAAATCAACTCCCGCTCCTCCCGTGAGCACTCCCGTTCAAACTAGCTCCTCTTCCTTTGATCGGAAGGTCGTGACACATTACGATGGCGATCGCACCCTGGAAGAAGTCAAAAAAGTTGTTCCCGACGCCTACGTCAGAAACTTCCCTGACGGTGCCCGCATTCAGTTGGGTGCCTTCACCAACGAAGCGGATGCCGAAGCTAGAGCTCAGCAACTCCGTAAACAAGGAATTTCCGCCGAAGTGTATAAGCCCTAGCGGCAAAGGGAAGGTACGGTAGTATTGAGGAGAGTTTTGAGTTAGAAGTTCTAAGTTTTGAGTTCAGGGCAAATTTGAGTTCAGGGCAAAAGGGAGAAGCAAGAGGGCTCAGGGACTGAAAACGGTTTCATCTTGAACTTAAAAACTCATAACCCAATAACTCATCACTCATAACTACCGACCACGGAGAGTGCCATGGGACTTTTTGACCGAATCTGGCGGGTGATTCGCGCCAATCTCAACAGCCTGGTGAGTAGGGTCGAAGATCCCGAAAAGATTCTGGAACAGGCTGTTCTGGATATGCAGGAAGAGTTAATCCAGTTGCGGCAAGCTGTTGCCCAGGCGATCGCCACCCAAAAACGCACCGAGCGACAATGCTCTCAGGCCCAGTCTACGGCAGACGAGTGGTATCGTCGGGCTCAGATGGCTCTACAAAAAGGGGATGAAAACCTGGCACGGGAAGCCCTGACCCGGCGCAAGTCCTACCAGGAAACGGCAGAGGTAATGCAGGCCCAAATTCAGCAACAGTCTGCGGTTGTGACCCAGCTCAAGCAAAACATGATGAAGCTGGAAAGCAAAATTGCGGAAGCCAAGACCAAGAAAGACCTTTACATTGCCCGTGCCCGCTCCGCTAAAGCCTCGCAGCAAATTAATGAGATGTTGGGGCGTGTTGGCACTGGTAGCGCTCTGCAAGCCTTTGAGCAAATGGAGGAAAAAGTTTTGCAGATGGAAGCGCAGGCAGAAGCCGTCGCTGAACTCGGAATGGACGATTTGGAAAAGCGGATTGCTGCTTTGGGAGAGGCCGATGAGGTAGAAGCCGAGCTGGCTGCGATGAAAACCCAGATGCTCGGTGGCTCTCAATCTACTGCTCAACTACCTGCCAGTGAAGTACCTCCAGAAACCAATCAGGAATTGGAGCAATTGCGATCACAAATCAAAGACTCCTAAATTACCCCATCCCTAAATTACCCCATCCTAGAGGTGAAGTTATCCCTGGCGATCGACCTGGACAGACTCTCTGCCTAAAGTCGTTGGGGTGGCGGTTTAAAGCCTTCTCGTCTGAGTTCTAAGCCACTCGCCGCTGCTTAACCTGAGTGTTTCTGACATCTGGTACCTGCCGTAGAAGTCTGTTAAAAAAATTCGTCGTAAACTGACGATCGCCGCCTGAAATTTTTACACTGGAACGGGAGTGGATTGCTTTTATTAAGAATCCCTACCCAGCGAGACTTCTCTCGATCAAACAATTTGCGCCTAAAATCCAAAATTGGTTAGCATTTCAGCTTGTGATCACCCATCTCGTACACCACTGAAAGGAAATCATCATGGGACTATTTGATCGTGTTAGTCGGGTAGTTAGAGCCAACCTGAACGATCTGGTCAGCAAGGCAGAAGACCCCGAAAAAATCCTGGAGCAAACCCTGATCGACATGCAGGAAGATTTGGTGCAAATGCGCCAGGCGGTTGCGAGCGCGATCGCAAGCCAGAAACGCACCCAGCAGCAACTCAACCAGGCCCAGACCGAAGCAAACAACTGGCAACAGCGAGCTCAACTCGCCCTCCAGAAAGGAGATGAAAACCTGGCACGAGAAGCCCTACTGCGGAAAAAAACTCATACTGAAACAGCTGCTGTCCTCAAGGCCCAACTCGACCAGCAGACCGCTACGGTTGATACCCTTAAGCGTAACCTGATTGCCCTGGAAGGCAAGATTTCCGAAGCGAAAACCAAGAAAGACATGCTCAAAGCCAGAGCCGCCGCCGCTAAAGCAAATGAGCAACTGCAAAACACAGTTGGTCGCATGAGTACCAGCAGTTCCATGGCTGCTTTTGAGCGGATGGAAGAAAAAGTCCTTCAAATGGAAGCCCGCTCCCAGGCTGCCGCAGAAATCGCAGGAGCCGATCTGGAAAGTCAATTTGCCATGCTGGAATCTGGTAGCAACGTGGATGATGAACTGGAGGCGATGAAGGCTCAGTTGCTTGGTAGTGCACCCCAGGCCCAGGCACAACTTCCTGGGACCGGAACCGCCAGCAGTGACTCCAGCACTACCACGGTCAGCACTCCTGCCCAGGACGCTGCTGTGGATGATGAATTGGAAGCATTAAAGACGAAGCTGGATCAGTTGTAGGAGTTATACCAATGCATTGTAAAACTGCATAGATTAACCCCACCGCCTACGGCACCTCCCTGGCTCTCTCTCTTTTCTGCCCTCCTGTTTCCCCACTCTTTCATCCCATGACTCCCTACCCTATTTGCCGAGTGACAGCAAAACGCGTCAAAATGTCTGAGGCGAACATTTTTTCAAAGTTTGTTTGGGAATGGGTATGAGTAGCATACAGGTCATTAGTGATGCTGAGTTTGAAACTGAGGTATTAAAAGCAAATCAGCCTGTGTTGGCCTATTTCTGGGCAGCCTGGTGTGGTCCTTGCCGGTTAATGGCACCTATTGTTGAAAGTCTGGCAGCGACTTACGGCGATCGCCTCAAGGTAGTCAAGCTGGAAGTAGACCCGAACCCGGAGGCAGTAAACACCTACCAGGTTGAGGGAGTTCCAGCCCTGAGGCTATTTAAAGATGGAAGAGTAGTAGAAGCCAGGGAAGGGGCGATTACTCGGCAAAAATTAGAGGAGATTTTGAATACTTATCTGGCATCGTAAAGCTGTGTGAGCAATCCGTTCAGCTCTTCAGCTTAAAGCGCTACACTGGAATCTCTGCTTTCGTGGAGTGCCCTGACGGTTCCCGCGTCTAGTCAATGAGAGGGTAGCCTGAGCTGCACTGAATCCCCCAAGCTTGAGGAAAGCAGAGAACTTTAGAGTTTAGCGAATCGCTGACCGCTAAGATCCTATGCAGTTTGCCAGGCGTTTAGACCCGCTCCGCTCCAATGTTTTCGCAGATATGGATCATGCGAAAGCCAGAGCCAGAGCGACTGGTCTAGAAATTATTGATTTGTCACTCGGCTCGTCAGATTTGCCGACGGAACCTTATATATTGGAGGCGATCGCCCGGTCCCTGACCGATCCCACAACGCATGGGTATCTCCTGTTTCATGGCACCCGGTCTTTTCGAGAAGCTGCCGCTGCCTGGTATACTCAAAAATTTGGAGTAGTTGTCGATCCAGAAACGGAAGTTTTACCCCTGATTGGTTCCCAGGAAGGGACTGCCCATCTGCCGCTGGTAGTGCTTAACCCTGGTGATTTTGCGCTGCTCCTAGACCCTGGCTACCCATCCCATGCAGGTGGAGTTTACCTGGCGAGTGGGCAAATCTATCCCATGCCACTACTAGAAGAACAGGGGTTTCTACCTGTCCTCGAGGATGTTCCAGGTCCGGTGCTGGCACAGGCTCGCATGATGGTATTGAGCTATCCCCATAACCCCACCACCGCCGTCGCGCCCCTATCCTTCTTCCAGGAAGCGGTTGCCTTCTGTCAGCGTCATCATCTGGTGCTGGTTCACGATTTTCCCTATGCGGATCTGGTTTTCGATGGTAACCAGCCACCCTCTGTGCTTCAGGCAGACCCGGATAAATCGGTCTCGATTGAATTCTTTACCCTGTCCAAGTCCTACAACATGGGCGGGTTTCGGGTGGGGTACGCGATTGGCAACCCTGACCTGATTCGGGGATTGCGCCAGGTGAAGGCCTCCATCGACTTCAACCAGTACCAGGGTATCTTAAATGGGGCGATCGCAGCCCTCAGTGGCCCCCAGGAGGGGGTTAGAACTGTAATTGATACCTTCCGTCGCCGTCGAGATGCTTTTGTCAATGCCCTAAATCGTATTAACTGGGCAGTCCCTACTCCCTCAGCAACTATGTACGTCTGGGCAAAATTGCCAGAACCGTGGGTGAATGATTCGGTGGCGTTCTGTACTCAACTAGTAAAGGCGACGGGCGTAGCCGTTTCTCCCGGTGCTGGGTTTGGCAAATCAGGAGAAGGTTATGTTCGGTTTGCCCTGGTTCACGAGCCTTCTGTTTTGCAAATGGCTGTCGAAAAGATGGCTCAGTTTTTGGGCGATCGCTAAAAGAGTACAAAACTGGCAGGAGCCAACCGGGCCCTTTCAGGGAGTAAGCGATATCCTCCACTTGAAAGCTGGAGCACCAGAGCAAAGCGGGATACCAGCCCGCATAACCCCTGCTAAGTTTGTTAGCTATGGCTATAGCCACCAGGCTTAGGACAGGGTGCAGGGGTTCCACCCCTAGCTGGGGGCTTCGCCCCCACACCCCCCCTTAAACCCAGTGTCCTAAGCAACCTGGCGACAGCTATAGATGCCAAACCCGCC
>JAIMBL010000287.1 GCA_023511615.1 Leptolyngbyaceae cyanobacterium HOT.MB2.61 | reverse complement strand
CGAATACCCAGGAAGTTGATGGGGGTTAAATTTTGAGGGTCTGCGACCCGTCAAAATTTTCCTGGCGGAACACTAGCATGGAACGTATCTACTGAGTTCTGTCCCTACAGGTTTAAACGCCACTTCCTCAGGCTTTGGTCAAGACAAACACACTGCCTTCGTTTCCCCTCCCAATGCGCAGGTCTTCATCGAGATAGGTAATATCAAGCCATCCCTGCTGATCACGATTTTCAACATTGAAGTTAATCGCCGCTAACTTCTGCCCTGATTCAATTTGCTCAATAAAACGACTGGGGGTCTGGTAGTCAATCAGGCGTTGTAGCCCCAGGATGGAACGCTCAAATTTAACATTAACGCGGCGTTCAGAAACGGGTTGAAACCGGGCGGCGACGCTGACCAGCCCTTCTAACAGGGGAAGCCCGTACACTTCGGCAATGTTGTAGAGCTTCAGCTCAGCCGCCCGAACGCACTGATAAACCGGCCCCAGCTTTAAGAAGGGAAACTGATCAATTCCCAAAATGCCGCGACTGGTGGTGTAAAGGAGCCGCCAGTCCCCATTTAATAAATCTCTAGCTTCCACCGGACGGGGCGTGGGGTTGCGGTCTTCGAGTTGGGCGATCGCCGCTAAAACTGCTCGCTTTTCCGTATCAGAAGCCAGTAACCCCCGATTTTTGCCCGCGATCATTTCTAATAGGACCTCTTTGCCAATCATTGCTAATATTCCTAAATCTTTTTTTGAGAAATCCTGAATCTGGAAAAAATCTTGCAATTTATCTTTATGGTGATACACTCTGGGTGTTTCTTTCCAGAGAAGGGTAGACGTTCTTTCCATAATGTCTAAAGATCTAGAATAGTAGGTTCCCCTGGCTTGCAGGTGAAAGAGTAACTCAGGTTATTCTTTTATCTAGAACGAAATCTCTGGAGTATTAATTTTGTCTGGGTGATAAGGGTCACTTATCACCAAGGAGGAGTTAAACAGGAGATCTAAATAGTAGGCTGTTCATGTTGTCGAGCGATTCTCAGAATATGACCTATAATCCATCCCTCCGTGAAGAGCCTCGCAATCAGCGGGCAGCAGTCATTCCTCTCAAACAAGAGTCCTCCATATTGGATTGGCTCGAAAGTAGCGGCCGCCTCCTGGCACGGGAAGGGACTGAGTTCGATTATCTTGAAGAGGAAGGTGAAGATATCAGTGACCTGATGGGTGGTGATGACGGAAGCTTTGATCTGGACGATGATGATGACGAGCTGGAGCTAGATGAATAGTCCGGTTTGGCCAATTAGTCAACCATTTTGGATAAGAATAGTTTGGATAAGAATAGGTGGATGTAGATGGGTGGATGGTAAGAACCTCTGCCATGAAGCATTAATACTTTCCTGCTTACCACCGACTTCCTTGCTAAGAATTGTTACCTTTTTGCGAGACCCTTGCTGAGGCTTGTGTGTAGTGTGTGGAGTGAGATAAGAGACTTGTGGACGCAAAGTTATTCTCTAGTCGGGCGGTAAGCCTTTCAGGAGCACTGCTGTTTATTCTATTGACTGCTGGACTGAGTCTTGTTGCTGTCTTTCTAGATGTTTCGGCTGGGCGGTTTGGACAGTTGCTTTCGCTGGCGGTTCCTCTCTGGGTCTGTGCTCTGGCAACAGCAGGGCTGGGCTTTTGGGTGGTGCCGATGCTGCGATCGCTTAAAGCAGGGCAAATCATTCGGGAAGATGGTCCCCAGGCTCATTTGAAGAAGGCCGGTACTCCAACGATGGGGGGGGTCTTTTTCCTGCCCGTCGCGGTTGTGGTAGCTCTGCTATGGTCGGGGTTTTCTACCAATGTTGTAGCAGTCTCGGCTCTGACGCTTGCTTATGGGGCGATTGGCTGGCTGGATGACTGGCAAATTATCCGTCGCAAGTCCAACAAAGGCATTTCTCCCCGTATGAAGTTGGGACTGCAAATCGCTTTTGCCTGCCTCTTCTGCTTCTGGCTCTGGTTGACTCAGCCACCTACTATTACTTCAATCCCGCTGCCCCTGGGTCTAGTGCTGCCCCTGGGACTTTTGTTCTGGCTACTGGCAGGTTTTGTATTAGTTTCGGAGAGTAATGCCACTAACCTGACGGATGGTTTGGATGGTCTGGCAGCAGGAACGGTGGCGATCGCCCTGCTTGGGCTGGGTGCCCTGATTGCTCCTTCCTACCCTGACTTGATGTTATTCTGCGCCTGCTTGAGTGGCAGCTGTCTCGGCTTTCTAGCTCATAATCGGAATCCGGCGCGGGTTTTCATGGGTGATACAGGTTCCCTTGCTCTGGGGGGTGCCTTGGCAGCGGTGGCGATTTTAACCAATAGTTTGTTTGCTCTGCTGATCCTGAGTGGGTTGTTCCTGATCGAAACTCTGTCAGTCATTGCTCAGGTAACTTATTTCAAGGCCACTAAAGGTCCCGATGGGATTGGCAAGCGCCTGTTCAAAATGTCTCCTTACCACAATCACCTGGAACTTTCTGGGTGGACCGAAACTCAGATTGTGGCTTTGTTTTACCTGGTAGGGGGATTGCTGGCGTTTCTGACACTTGCCATTTGCAGGTAGGAGCGCGAATTTTTACTACTCAGGTAGGTTTGAATCCTGTGATTGATTCTCCGTAGGGACGTTCCGTGGGACGTCCCTATAAAATTATCTAGTCTATCAAAGATCCCCAACAACTCTTTCAATTTTGGTTAACTCTCACTCTCTGCTTCCCATACCCCTGCTTTTGCCCCCTTTTTCCTTAGCCTCTCACCCCTCATTCCTCACTAATAGCTGTCCCTAAACCGCTATGGCTGGTTTTTTACTTAAAGTGATTGGGCTATCGGTTGGATGTGCGATCGCTATTAAATACATCGGTCCACTCCTGTCTATCCCTGCCTCAACCACAAACGTATTGATTGCCATATGGTTTCCCTCATTGCTGATGGCAGTGATTTTCGGCTGGCGCTGGTGGGAAAGGAGGGAGAAGATGGAAGACAAAAATGAGAATAGCAGCAGCCTTAAGGGGTAAAGGAGTAAAAAGGAGCCGGCCGTGAACATGGGGAAATGGATTGGTCTTCTGGCGTTGATCGCATCTCTCTACATTCTCTGGGAGATCCGCCAGATCCTGCTACTGGTATTCGCTGCGGTTGTATTGGCAAATAGCTTGAATCTGCTGGCCCAGCGGTTACAAAAAATGGGAATTAAGCGATCGGGAGCGGTTTTGCTCTCCGTTCTCTTGATGTTGATTACGCTAGTGGTATTTTTCTGGTTGATTGTGCCGCCATTTGCCAGGCAGTTTCAAGAGCTTTTTGTGCTTGTACCCAGAGGTGGCGAAGAACTAAACAGTAAAATTGAAGAGTGGATGGTTCGGCTCGTTCCAGCCCCCTTTAGACCCTACGTTCCCAGTATTGAGAGCCTGGAGCAGCAATCACAGCCACTCATTAACCGGCTTCTAAGCGAATCCTTTGCCTTCTTCTCCAGTTCCCTTGGTAACATTCTGAATATTCTGCTGGTGGTGGTTCTGAGTCTAATGTTGCTGGTCAACCCTCTTGCCTACCGTCGTGGCTTTATTCGCCTGTTTCCAGCCTTCTACCGCCAGCGGGTGGATATGATTTTGTCGGAATGTGAAACGGCATTAGGGCGGTGGATTGTGGGCGCGCTCATCAGTATGGGGGTGGTTGCCATCTTCAGTACCATTGGACTGATGCTGATTGGGGTTCCGGCAGCCCTGGCTCAGGGAATTCTATCGGGCTTACTCAACTTCATTCCAAACATTGGCCCCACCTTTAGCGTTGTGCCACCGATGCTAATCTCCCTCCTGGATCCCCACACTCCCCTGCTCAAAGCCCTTCTGGTCCTGGGACTTTATGTCCTGATTCAGCAACTTGAAAGTAACCTGTTAACACCCTACGTGATGGCCCAGCAGGTTTCTCTGCTTCCAGCTCTGACCCTGTTGGGCCAGGTGTTTTTTGCAACTATTTTTGGTTTTCTGGGGCTGTTGCTGGCAATTCCGCTGATGGTAGTTTTTCAGATTTGGGTACGCAAAGTTCTGGTTGAAGATATTTTGGATCATTGGGACAGCCCAACCCTGGCCCATTCAATCACCGGGCCAGCAGACAACAACTCGAGGAGTCCTGTTACAGAGGAACTTGGTGCAGATTCCAAACCCGTTTCCCAGGAAAGAACGATAAACCCTGAAATTTCTGATGCTTCTCAGTAGGTGGGGATGAGTTCTAACTTTTGAGTTTTGAGCTTTGAGTTTTGAGCTTTGAGTTTTAACCCATGACCTCCAGCCTCTAACCCCAAGTCCCTGTCCTCCGCCTCCTGCCTCCTGCCTTGTGACTCCTCCCTCCTCCCCCTCTCTAACGGCGAACAATCAACAACAAACAACCTTCCTCGCTCCTCCTATGCCCCAACTCCAGGCTTTGATTTTTGATGTTGATGGAACACTGGCTGACACTGAACGGGATGCGCACCGGGTTGCTTTTAACCGGGCGTTTGTGGAGGCGGGGCTGGATTGGGAATGGTCAGTGGAACGCTATGGAGAGCTGATTAAGGTGGCTGGAGGCAAGGAGCGAATCTTAGCGTATTTGAACAGCGATCGCCCTGGTTTTTGTCCCGCCGATGACTTGTGGGCTTGGGCCGCCGCTCTGCATCGAGCAAAGAAACGTCACTATAGCGAATTAATGCAGCAGGGGTTGATTCCGTTACGACCGGGTGTGAAACGGCTGATTCAAGAAGCCCGGGATCAGAAGATGCGGCTGGCGATCGCAACAACCAGCGACCCGGAAAATGTTCTGGCTTTGTTAAAAGCAACTCTGGGAACGGAAAGTCCCGGCTGGTTTGATGTTATTGCAGCAGGAGACATTGTTCCCGCCAAGAAGCCCGCACCCGACATTTACCAGTACGCGCTGCAAGCGTTGGGTTTGTCGCCGGAGGTTTGTCTGGCGATCGAGGATTCCTATCAGGGGCTGAAAGCTTCTACTCAAGCGGGTTTAAGGACTGTTATCACCTTCAATGGGTATACCCAGGATGATGACTTCTCTGGAGCTGTACTGGTGCTGAATCATTTAGGCGAACCGGATCAGCCATTTCAAGCCATGACTCCACTGCCCCAGGAGGCTGCTTACTTTGATCTGGCTCTGGCAGAAGCATTATTGCGGGCGAACAACTCTTGTAGCGGTAGTCATTGTGGTTAGGAATGGGGGCAGGGTGAAGTTAACCCCCCGATTCGGACAGTAAATGAAAGAATTTAAGGAAGTTCTTCCTTTGTACCACGATTTTCTT